>NZ_JBIWPO010000001.1:0-227989 GCF_044768275.1 Streptomyces sp. NPDC101152
GTAGACGGCCACGCTCGCGATGCCGGCGTCCCGACAGGCACGGGCCACGCGGACAGCGATTTCGCCACGGTTGGCGATGAGCACCTTGCGCACGATTGAGGCTCCCTCCTTGAAACAAGCCGAGTTTAGGGACTGCCGACGAGACACTTCGACCCATCCCCTGTGGTGAGCTTGCCCACACGGAGCGTGATACGAGGCTCGCCCGACCCGCGAAATCCCTTGTCGCACCTAGGTACGCAGGACTCCTCCCGGAAACCCTAGCTCTCCCATGTGGTCAAGGTCTCTGTGAGAGCGTGCTGCGGGCCACTCGGTTTCTTTGTGGAGATCCTACGAATGGCCCAATGATTCTTTGCGGTCCGTAGAACCCTTGTCCCAGGGTTTACCCGTTAGTAGCGTTCGCGATGGAGTGAAAACGTACTTGGGGTAACCAGATCTTGGCTCGAGAGTGGGTGGGGACCGGTGGTGCGCAGGCCGGTGGCGTGGGTCGTGGCGGTCGTCCTCTTCGTGGAGGCACTCGGAGTCGCCGCGCTGAACTGGTTCCTCGGAATCGTCGTCGACCGGCAGGACATGTCCCTGGCCGGCCTCGACCCGAACACGATGTCGATCTCCTCGAAGATCGGCGGCATCGTCTTCGGCCTCTACTACGCCCTGTGCGGACTGGTCGCGCTCCTCGTGGCCGTCCGCAACCGCCCGCCGGCCGGCCTCGGCCGCGTCCTGCTGGTCAGCGCGGCCGTCGTGCACGGGCTGCTGGCGGCCCTGGTGTGGGGTCTGGTGGGCTGGGTCGCGTTCGTGTTCATGCTGGTCGTCCTGGCGCTCATCGTGCTGCTGCTGATGACCTACGACGCTCCCGCCGAGCCGGCCGACGCGGTGCCGCCGAGGGGCGCCGGACCCGACGGCGAGGGCCCGTCCGGCGAGGGCGGCGCGGACTCGCCGCCCGTGGCTACTCCGCCGGCGCCCACAACTCCGTGATGCGGATGCCCAGCCGGGTCAGGAGTCTGCGCAGCAGGGGGAGGCTGAGGCCGATCACGTTGCCGTGGTCGCCCTCGATGCCGTCGATGAACGGCGCGCTGCGGCCGTCCAGGGTGAAGGCCCCGGCGACGTAGAGGGGTTCGCCGGTGGCGACGTACGCGGCGATCTCCTCGTCGGTGGGGTCGCCGAAGTGGACGAGGGTGGAGGCCGTTCCCGACACGTGCCGCCTGGCGGTGGTGTCCCAGACGCAGTGACCGGTCTGGAGCGTCCCGGTCCGCCCGCGCATCGCCTTCCAGCGGGCCGTGGCCTCCTCGGCGTCCCCCGGCTTGCCGAGGGCCTGGCCGTCCAGCTCCAGCACGGAGTCGCAACCGATCACCAGGGCGCCGCTCACCTCCGGCCGGGCGGCGACGACGGAGGCCTTCGCCTCGGCGAGGGCGAGCGCCAGCTCGGCGGGGGTGGGGGCGGTGACGGCGTCCTCGTCCACGCCGCTCACGACGACCTCGGGGTCCAGGCCGGCCTGGCGGAGCAGGTTGAGTCGGGCGGGGGACTGGGAGGCCAGGATGAGGCGGCGCGGCTGATCGGTCATGCGGCCAGGGTATCGGCGGGCGTGTCGGCGTTCACCGCAGGCCGATCACGATCATCGCCAGGACCATGGCCAGCGCCATGAGAACGCCGAGCCGCCGCAACATGTCCTGCGTTTCGCGCAGTTCGTCGGGGGGTTCGTTCTCGGGGTCGGACCACAGCATGCCACCAGCCTGCGCTGGGCTTCGGCAGGGCGCCTGAGTACGGGTACTCAAATGGCGCCCTGAGCTGTACTCTTGTGCGCGGTTCCCCGCGCCCCTGAGTTGCTTCGATCACCCCGGCCAGTAAGTGCGCGTCCATGCCGTGGGCCCCGGCTGGGGCAGGCGGTGGGATGCGATGCGGGACGGGTCGGACCAGGTGTCCCTGGCCGTGGGCGGGCCCGGCGGTGTCGCTGCAGCCGCTGCGGCGCGGGCCCTGACCACTGTCAGGGCCGCTGCCAGTTCCTCCGGGGTGGGGTTGCCCCGGACTACCTTGATGGTCACAGCGTCTCCTTAGAGGGGGATGTTGCCGTGCTTCTTGGGGGGCAGGGACTCGCGCTTGGTGCGGAGCTGGCGCAGGCCGCGGACGACGTGGCGGCGGGTGTCGGAGGGCAGGATCACCGAGTCGACGTAGCCGCGTTCGGCTGCGACGTAGGGGTTGAGGAGGGCGTCCTCGTACTCCTGGATCAGGCGGGCGCGCACCGCGTCGACGTCGCCGTTCGCCTCGGCCTCGGCGATGGTGCGGCGGTGCAGGATGTTGACGGCGCCCTGGGCGCCCATGACGGCGATCTGGGCGGTCGGCCAGGCGAGGTTGAGGTCGGCACCGAGGTGCTTGGAGCCCATGACGTCGTAGGCGCCGCCGAAGGCCTTGCGGGTGATCACGGTGATCAGGGGGACGGTGGCCTCGGCGTAGGCGTAGATCAGCTTGGCGCCGCGGCGGATGATGCCGTCGTGCTCCTGGTCGACGCCGGGCAGGAAGCCGGGGACGTCGACGAAGGTCAGCACCGGGATGTTGAAGGCGTCGCAGGTGCGCACGAAGCGGGCCGCCTTCTCGCTGGCCTTGATGTCGAGGCAGCCGGCGAACTGCATGGGCTGGTTGGCGACGATGCCGACGGGGTGGCCCTCGACGCGGCCGTAGCCGGTGAGGATGTTCGGCGCGTACAGCGGCTGGGTCTCGAAGAACTCGGCGTCGTCCAGGACGTGTTCGATCACCGTGTGCATGTCGTACGGCTGGTTCGCGCTGTCCGGCACGAGGGTGTCCAGCTCGAGGTCCTCGGCGGTGACCGTGAGGTCCGCCTCCTCGGGGTAGACCGGCGCCTCGGAGAGGTTGTTCGAGGGGAGGTAGGACAGCAGCTGCTTGATGTATTCGACGGCGTCCTTCTCGTCGCCCGCCATGTGGTGGGCCACGCCGGAGACCGAGTTGTGGGTGCGGGCGCCGCCCAGCTCCTCGAAGCCGACGTCCTCGCCGGTGACCGTCTTGATGACGTCCGGACCGGTGATGAACATGTGCGAGGTCTGGTCGACCATCACCGTGAAGTCGGTGATCGCCGGGGAGTAGACCGCGCCGCCCGCGCAGGGGCCGACGACCAGGCTGATCTGCGGGATGACGCCGCTCGCGTGGGTGTTGCGGCGGAAGATCTCGCCGTACGCGCCCAGGGACGCCACACCCTCCTGGATGCGGGCGCCGCCGGAGTCGTTGATGCCGATGACCGGGCAGCCGGTCTTCAGCGCGAAGTCCATGACCTTGACGATCTTCTGGCCGTAGACCTCGCCGAGCGCTCCGCCGAAGACGGTGAAATCCTGGGAGAACACGGCGACGGGACGGCCGTCGACCGTGCCGTAGCCGGTGACGACCCCGTCCCCGTAGGGGCGGTTGGCCTCCAGGCCGAAGTTGGTGGAGCGGTGCCGGGCGAACTCGTCCAGCTCGACGAAGGACCCCTCGTCGAGGAGCAGTTCGATGCGCTCACGGGCCGTCAACTTGCCCTTGGCGTGCTGCTTCTCGACGGCACGTGCGGAGCCGGCGTGCGTCGCCTCGTCGATACGACGCTTCAGGTCCGCGAGCTTGCCCGCGGTGGTGTGGATGTCGGTCTCTTCCGGCTCGGACATCGGGATCGCGGCTCCCTGCCTGCTCAAAAGGGGGGGACGGTTACTCATCCGTAGAGTAGTGGTGGCCCTACGAAAGAGCAGTGCGGCGTTTCACACACCTAGGGTGGCTTGCATGACGCCGGAAGATGCATCAGACGACAGCCGCTGGTCCGATCTGGAGCGGCCGCCCCTCAACGCCAACGCGCTGCGCCGCGGGCTGCTGCACGAGGGCGGGCTGTGGCGGGAGCTGGAGGTGGTGCGCGCCACCGGCTCCACCAACTCCGACCTGGTCGCCCTGGCGGCGGCCGGTAAGGCGGGCGAGGGCTCGGTCCTGGTCGCCGAGGAGCAGACCGCGGGCCGGGGGCGTCTCGACCGCCAGTGGACGGCGCCGGCCCGCTCGGGCCTCTTCTTCTCCGTGCTGCTGCGCCCCGTCGAGGTCCCGGTGGCCCGGTGGGGGTGGCTCCCGCTGCTCACCGGGGTCGCGGTGGCGACCGGGCTGGCGCGGGCGGCGGGCGTGGACACGGCACTCAAGTGGCCCAACGACCTGCTGGTCTCCATCGGCGGCGAAGAACGCAAGGCCGGCGGGATCCTGGCAGAGCGGGCCGGGGACGACGCGGTGGTGATCGGCGTCGGCATCAACGTCACCCTGAGGGCCGGCGAGCTCCCGGTCCCCGCCGCCGGGTCGCTGGCGCTGGCCGGGGCGGTGAGCACGGACCGGGACCCCCTGCTGAGGGCGGTGCTTCGGGCGCTGGAGGAGTGGTACGGGCGCTGGCGGGAGGCCGGCGGCGACCCCGCGGTGAGCGGCCTGCAGGAGACGTACGCGGCCGGTTGCGCGACGCTCGGGCGGACCGTGCGGGCCGAGTTGCCCGGGGACCGGTCGATCACCGGTGAGGCGGTGGCCGTCGACGGCGACGGAAGGCTGGTGATCGCGACGGCGGCGGGGGTGCAGGAGCCGGTGGGAGCGGGGGACATCGTGCACGTGCGGCCGGTGTGAGGAAGGGCGGAGGACGGCCACCGCACCTGAAGGGGTGACGTACCGTCGGCTCCACGGGAGTGAGCCACGGCACACCTGCCGTAGAGTGAAGGCCGGTCGATACCTGACCGCGGCAGATCGGAAGGGCAGCAGGCGTGACCGTCGACGACACGGGCTCCGGTTCGGACGCGGACGGCCGGGTGGACCCCCACGCCGCCGATCCCGGCGAGGACCCGCTCGCCCTGCGTCTCGAACACCTGATCCTCGGTGCCGACCGGCGCTACACCCCCTTTCAGGCGGCACGTAGCGCGGGCGTCTCCGTGGAGCTGGCGACCCGCTTCTGGCGGGCCATGGGCTTCGCCGACATCGGCCAGGCCAAGGCCCTGACGGAGGCGGACGTCCTCGCGCTGCGCCGGTTGTCCGGTCTGGTCGAGGCGGGCCTGCTGAGCGAGGCGATGGCCGTGCAGGTGGCCCGCTCCACCGGGCAGACCACGGCCCGGCTGGCCGAGTGGCAGATCGACTCCTTCCTGGAGGGCCTGACGGAGCCCCCGGAGCCTGGGATGACCCGCACCGAGGTCACCTACCCGATCGTCGAGCTGCTCCTGCCCGAGCTGGAGGAGTTCCTGGTCTACGTCTGGCGCCGCCAGCTCGCAGCCTCCGCCGGGCGGGTCGTCCAGGCCGCCGACGACGAGGAGATGGTCGATCGGCGCCTCGCCGTCGGGTTCGCGGACCTGGTGGGCTTCACGCGGCTGACCCGCCGGATGGAGGAGGAGGAACTCGGCGAGCTGGTCGAGGCCTTCGAGACGACCGCCGCGGACCTGGTGGCCGCGCACGGCGGACGGCTGGTCAAGACGCTGGGTGACGAGGTCCTGTACTCCGCCGACGACGCCGGGGTGGCCGCCGAGATCGCCCTGCGCCTCATCGAGACCATGGCGAACGACGAGACGATGCCGGAGCTGCGGGTGGGCATCGCGTTCGGCACGGTGACGACCCGTATGGGTGACGTGTTCGGTACGACGGTGAACCTCGCCTCCCGGCTGACCTCGATAGCTCCCCGCGACGCCGTCCTGGTCGACTCGGCCTTCGCGGAGGAACTGATCCGCACCGGCGAGGCCCCCGCGTCCGAGGCGGAGGCCGCCGAGGCCGCCGCGACGGCGGAGAAGGAGGGCGAGGAGCCCCCCACCTACCGCTTCGCCCTCCAGCCGATGTGGCAGCGCCCGGTGCGAGGCCTCGGCGTGGTCGAACCGTGGCTGCTCACGCGTAGGGGCGGGGTGTCCTAGCCCTAGGGCCTGTTGCGAAAGTGGCGCCTGCCGCGCGACGCCCGGCACGTTCCCCCAAAGGGGGTACCCCCACTCGCCGCACCGCCCGAAAGCCCGAGTACGCCCGGTCCATCGACGGCGTCTTCCGGCCGGCACGCCGAGACCACGCTCCCCCACGCTCGAACCACTCGCGCGGGGGCCCCCACGACGCCGCGCGGCCGCCCGCCGGGCGACGACGCCACTTTCGCAACAGGCCCTAGCCGACGGCGCCTGGCGGGCGTCAGCTGCGCCCCGCCGCGCGTCGGCCGTGGCCGCCTGCCACACCTACGCACAGACCGGCCTGCACGCCCAGGCGGGTGCGGCGCGCGGTCGCGGGCGTGCTGCGGCGGGAGCGGGTGGGCTGCGGGCGGGAATTGGCAGAGGCGTCCGTGTCCGCCGCCCGTCAGCCGTGGCCGACTGATCCGGTCACGCACAGGCCGATGATCGGTACGCAGAGGCCGGGCGGGGCGGGTTGTGGGGTCGTCGGCGGGGGTGTGGTGTGGTCCGGCGCCGGGGTCGGTCGGGGGGCCGGTGGAGGCGTCGCGGCGGGTGCGGTCGGGACCGGGGTGTCGGGGAGCGTGGTGGTGCCGGGGGGTGCGGTGGGGGTCGCGGACGGTGGTTGCGAGGAGGGGCCTGCCGTCGTCCGGGGGACGGAGGCCGGGCTTGCCGTGAGGGTCGCGCCGGCGCCGCCCATGGGGGAGGTCGCCGACGGGCCCGTGTCGGGGACCGCCGCGACGGTGGCGGCGGTGTTCGTCGCTGCCTCGCCGGTGCCGCCCGGATCCAGCCTCGGTTCCGCCTCCGCGGTGCCGCCTCCGCCGACACCGGTGTCGGGGCTGAGCCGTACGAGGCTCAACGCTCCGGCCGCCAGAGCCAGCCCTCCGACGGCGAACAGCACCTTCCGGGGCCGTGGCCTGCGGTGACGCCCGCGGATGCGGGGGCCGAAGAGCAGGGGCCGGGCCGCGGCCGACTCCACGTCTTCCTCCAGGTGTGCCCTCATGGTGTCCTCCCCGATGCGCTCGCACCCCCGGTGCGCCGTGGCGGACGCACGTTATGCGCTGCTGTGGGGGGTGGGAGCCGAGTTGGGCGGGATGTCACTCGAACGGGTTGTCGGGGTGAGGGGCTGGAACCAGGGGTCGGTCTTTGCGCGGAGGGGGTTCGCTGCGATGATCGGGGAGAGGAAGTTAACCCGCGTTAACCGGAGGGTGTCATGAGTGAGGAGCGGTTCGGGGAGTTCGTGCTGGTGCGGCGGCACGGCGAGGGGCGTGTCGCGGAACTGGCCCTGGACCGGCCCAAGGCCATGAACGCCGTGTCGACGGAGATGGCCCGTTCCGTCACCGGGGCCTGCGCCGCCCTCGGCGCCGACCGGGACGTCCGGGTCGTGGTGCTGACGTCCACCCATGAGCGGGCCTTCTGCGTCGGGGCCGATCTCAAGGAGCGGAACTCCTTCAGCGACGCCGACCTGGTCCGCCAGCGCCCCGTCACGCGCGGCGCCTACACCGCCGTACTGGAGCTGCCGGTGCCCACCGTCGCCGCCGTGCACGGCTTCGCGCTGGGCGGCGGGTTCGAGCTGGCGCTGTCCTGCGACCTGATCGTGGCCGACAGTACGGCGGTAGTGGGCCTGCCGGAGGTCTCCGTCGGCGTCATCCCGGGCGGCGGCGGCACGCAGCTGCTGCCGCGCCGGGTCGGCGCCGCGCGGGCCGCCGAGCTGATCTTCACGGCACGCCGGGTGGAGGCGGCCGAGGCGAGGGAGCTCGGGCTCGTGGACGAGCTGGTGGAGGAGGGCCGGGACACCGAGGAGGCGCTCGCCCTCGCCGCCCGTGTCGCCGCGAACTCGCCCGTCGGCCTGCGTGCCGCCAAGCGCGCCCTGCGGCTCGGGCACGGCCTCGACCTGCGGGCCGGCCTCGAGGTCGAGGACGCGGCCTGGCGGTCCGTGGCCTTCTCGGGGGACCGGGCGGAAGGGGTCGCGGCCTTCAACGAGAAGCGGAAGCCGCAGTGGCCCGGCGAGTGAGGCCCTGGGGAACGCCGGTCACTCCACCGCCGTAGTAATCGAACGAATCACCCCAAACCTCCCTAACCTGGAGTGATGGGTGAGGACAACCGGCTCGCGGCCGTCGTCGCGCTGGCGCAGGGCATGGCGGCGGCGCACGGCTCGCACGAGGCGTGGCGGGCGGCGGCCGTCGGCGCGTGCCGCGCGCTGGGCGGGAGTTTCGCCGCGCTCTCGGTGTGGGAGCGGGAGCTCGGACGGTTGCGGGTCCTCGTCAACGTGGGGGAGCGGGCCGCCGGGGAGGAGGAGTTCCCCGAGGACGAGTCGTACCCCGTCCACCAGTTTCCGGAGATCGCCGAGTTCCTGCACGAACGGTGGGCGGGGGGTGGGGAGCCCCATGCCTGGGTGGAGACGGCGGAGGGTCCGGCCGCCGGGCGCCGGCCCGGGTATGTGCACCAGCGTGTGGCCGCGCTGCGCCGCAGGGGGCGCGGCTGCTGTGTCGTCGCGCCTGTCGTGCTGAACGGGCGGGCGTGGGGCGAGCTGTATGTCGCGCGGCGGCTGGGCGCGCCGGTCTTCGAGCGGGCCGACGCCGACTTCGCGACCGTCCTCGCCGCCGTCCTCGCCGCCGGGATCGCGCAGGCGGAGCGGCTGGAGGAGGCGAGACGGCTCGCGTACACCGACGCGCTCACCGGGCTCGCCAACCGCCGGGCCGCCGACATGCGGCTGGACGAGGCCATCGAGCGGCACCGCGCGGACGGCACGGTCGTCAGCCTCGTCGTCTGCGACCTCAACGGGCTCAAGCGGGTCAACGACACCCGTGGCCACGCCGTCGGCGACCGGCTCCTCGAACGCTTCGGCTCGGTGCTCTCCCTGTGCGGCGCGATGCTGCCGGGGGCGCTCGCGGCCCGGCTGGGCGGGGACGAGTTCTGTCTGCTGGCGGTCGGGCCGTCCGCCGACGAGGTGGTCAAGGCGGCGGACGAACTGTGCCGCCGCGCCACCGAGTTGGAGCTGGGGGAGGGGGTGGCCTGCGGAGTCGCCTCCACGCAGGACCCGATCGGGCCGGTCGGCTCGGCCCGGCGGCTGTTCCGGCTCGCCGATGCGGCCCAGTACCGGGCCAAGGCCGAGCGGGCGTCGAAACCGGTGGTGGCCGGCCGGGAGGGCCCCGACGACCCCGTCGTGCGGTTGGCGGACGCGGAGCCGGCCGAGGGCGCCGTGGAGCGCCGCCGTTTCCGGGGGCGGCGCGTGTAAGGGGCGTAGCGCACCCCCACTAGTGACATCTTCGTCTTCACTGCGTACGCTCCTGAATATGGATATGCACACTGTGGTGGTGGGGACGTCCGGGGTGACCGCGTCCGACGTTCTCGCCGTGGCGCGCGGCGGCGCCCGGGTCGGGCTTTCCGGAGAGGCGGTCGCGGCCCTCGCCGCCGCCCGCGGGATCGTGGACGCGCTGGCGGCCAAGCCCGAGCCCGTCTACGGCGTCAGCACCGGCTTCGGCGCCCTCGCGACCCGGCACATCAGCCAGGAACTCCGGGCCCAGCTGCAGCGCAACATCGTCCGCTCGCACGCCGCCGGACTGGGCCCGCGGGTCGAGCGGGAGGTCGTACGGGCCCTGATGTTCCTGCGCCTGAAGACCGTCTGCTCGGGACACACGGGCGTGCGGCCGGAGGTCGCGCAGACCATGGCGGACGTCCTGAACGCCGGGATCACCCCGGTCGTCCACGAGTACGGCTCCCTCGGCTGCTCCGGCGACCTCGCGCCCCTGTCGCACTGCGCGCTCACGCTCATGGGCGAGGGCGACGCCGAGGGCCCGGACGGGACCGTGCGGCCCGCCGGTGAGCTGCTCGCCGAGCACGGGATCGCGCCCGTGGAGCTCCGCGAGAAGGAGGGGCTCGCCCTGCTCAACGGCACCGACGGCATGCTCGGCATGCTGCTCATGGCCCTCGCCGACCTCGACACCCTCTACAAGTCCGCCGACGTCACGGCCGCCCTGAGCCTCGAGGCGCTGCTCGGCACCGACAAGGTGCTCGCGCCCGAACTGCACGCCATCCGCCCGCACCCGGGGCAGGGCGCCTCCGCCGCCAACATGCTCGCCGTGCTGAAGGGCTCCGAGCTCACCGGGCACCACCAGGACGACGCCCCGCGTGTCCAGGACGCCTACTCGGTGCGCTGCGCCCCCCAGGTCGCCGGCGCCGGCCGCGACACCATCGCACACGCCCGCCTGGTCGCCGAGCGCGAGCTGGCCTCGGCCGTGGACAACCCGGTGGTGCTGCCGGACGGACGGGTCGAGTCCAACGGCAACTTCCACGGCGCCCCGGTCGCGTACGTCCTCGACTTCCTCGCCATCGCCGCCGCCGACCTGGCGTCCATCGCCGAGCGGCGCACCGACCGGCTGCTCGACAAGAACCGCAGCCACGGGCTGCCGCCCTTCCTCGCGGACGACGCCGGTGTCGACTCGGGACTCATGATCGCCCAGTACACGCAGGCCGCGCTGGTCGGCGAGATGAAGCGGCTGGCCGTACCGGCGTCGGCGGACTCCATCCCGTCCTCCGCCATGCAGGAGGACCACGTCTCCATGGGCTGGTCCGCCGCCCGCAAGCTGCGCACCGCCGTCGACAACCTCGCGCGCGTGGTCGCCATCGAGCTGTACGCGGCCACCCGTGCCATCGAGCTGCGGGAGGGGCTGGCTCCGGCGCCGGCCTCCCAGGCCGCCATCGAGGCCGTACGGGCCGCGGGCGTCCAGGGCCCCGGCCCTGACCGGTTCCTGGCGCCCGACCTGGCCGCCGCCGACGCGTTCGTGCGGGCCGGGAAGCTGGTCGACGCGGTGGAGACGGTCACCGGGCCGCTGCAGTAGCCGTAGGGCAGGGAGGGGGGCCGGGGTGCCGGCCCCTTCTCAGAACCCGAGGCGTTCGCGGCGCACCGAGTAGACGACGAAACCGGCACCGAGCGTGAGGAAGAGCGTGCCGCCGAGGACGTACGGGGTCGTGTCGACGCTTCCGGTGTCGGCGAGCTGCGTCTCGTCGCGCACGGCCGCGGAGCTGTCCGAGATATGCGAGGCCTGCGCCGACACGGCCCTGGCCTGCGTCGTCGTGCTCGTCGAGGGCTGCGTTCTCGCCGGAGTGTCCGGTGTCGCGTTGGCGGACGGGACGAACCACAGGGCGCCCAGCAGGGTGCCCGCGGCGGTGGCGGTCAGCAACGTTCGGCGAGCGGATGACACGGAATATCTAACTCCTTGTGGCGCTGGCGAATTGGCCGTGTGGGGCGATGTTAGTGAAAGGCGCGGGTCACGGGAAAGTCACGGGAGGCACGGGCCGTACGCTCCCGCCATGAGTACCGGAGAGACCTCACGATTTGTCCGCCTTCGGGTGGAACTCGTCCTCGAGCTGGACGACACCGACGCCGTGACCAAGGCGGCTCTGCGGCGGATCGCCGACGAACCGGAGCTGCCGGACGACGAGCGGGCGCACGCCGAGGGTGCTGTGACCGAAGACACGGCGGAGGCGCTGGCCTATCTCGTCGACCCGTTCGACCTGGTGAGCGAGGTGCCCGGGGTCGAGCTCGCGCAGGCCTCCTGGTCCTGCGAGCCCGTCGAGTACGACCCCGATTCGCCGGACTGGGACCTGGACGAGGACGATGTCCGGGAAGATGACGAGGAGGACGGCGTCGGCTGAGCGGCCCAGGGAAAGTGGCCCCGGGTGGCAACCGCTGTCCGGGGTTTCGTCGTCTCAGGTGACACACCGGCCGCCGGTGGCACCCTCCGCCGCGGCGGACGTGGTGTGCCCCACACGTCAGAGACATGTGGAACGGGCGATACCGGTCGTAGCGTTGAAGGTCGTTGACGGCTGACGCCGGTCGGCGGGGACTCTCGGGGTTTTTGGGGATACGGCAACGATGGAGAAGCGTGTGATGACGAACAGTAGGCGGCGCAGGGGCCTGACGGTCGCGTCCGCACTGCTCGGTGGTGTTCTGGTGCTTTCGGCGTGTTCCGGCGGCGGTGGCGGCAAGGCCTCCGGCAGCGGGAACAGCGGCACCTCGCAGGCGAAGGCCGACGAGGCGGCGGCGAAGAAGGCGTCCGAGGCCGACATCAGGATCACGCCCAAGGACGGCACCGACAACGCCTCCATCAACAACTCCGCGGCCGTCACGGTCAGCAAGGGCACGCTCACCAGTGTGTCGATGACGACCGAGAGCGGCACCCCCGTCGCCGGCACGCTCTCCGCCGACAAGACGAGCTGGAAGCCCAACGGCCAGCTGGACCGTTCGACCAAGTACAAGGTCTCCGCGGCCGCCAAGGACTCGGCCGGCCGGGTCGCGCACGAGAACGCCTCCTTCACCACCGTCTCCCCGGCCAACAGCTTCATAGGCACCTTCACGCCGGACAACGGGACCACCGTCGGCGTGGGCATGCCGGTGTCGATCAACTTCGACAAGGCGATCACCAACAAGGCCGCGGTCCAGAAGGGCATCACCGTCTCCTCCAGCAGCGGCCAGGAGGTCGTCGGGCACTGGTTCGGCGCGAACCGCCTGGACTTCCGCCCCGAGCAGTACTGGAAGGAGAACTCCACCGTCACGCTGAAGCTCAACCTCGACGGTGTCCAGGGGGCGAGCGGCGTCTACGGCGTGCAGCAGAAGACGGTCACCTTCCACATCGGCCGCAACCAGATCTCCTACGTCGACGCGAAGACCAAGCAGATGAAGGTCACGCAGGACGGCAAGGTCATCAAGACCATCCCGATCTCGGCCGGTTCACCGCAGCACACCACGTACAACGGCATCATGGTGATGTCCGAGAAGTACCAGCAGACCCGGATGAACGGCACGACGGTCGGCTTCACCGACAACGACGGCAAGGCCGAGTACGACATCAAGGACGTGCCGCACGCCATCCGCCTCACCAACTCCGGCACCTTCCTGCACGGCAACTACTGGGGCGCGAAGTCCATCTTCGGCAACGTCAACACCAGCCACGGCTGTGTGGGCCTGTCCGACACCAAGGGCGCCAAGGACACCAGCACGCCGGGCTACTGGATGTACACCCACTCGATCGTCGGTGACGTCGTGGTCATCTCCAACACCGGTGACAAGGTGGTCCAGCCGGACAACGGCCTCAACGGCTGGAACCTCAGCTGGGCGCAGTGGAAGGCCGGTTCGGCCGTCTGACACACGCTCCGCCCCCTGCCTCCCGATGCCGCCCCGAGGGGCGGCATCGGTGCGTCCGGGGACTTTCCCCCGCCCGCCAACCGCTTCTCATGCAGCTCTTATTGGGGGCTTATCCAGCCATCACGCGCCGTCCCTAGCTTGCGGCCATGTTCTTCACCTACCTGAGGCGCGAGCTGCGCCGCCGCAGAAAAGCGGCCCTCGTCGTCGCCTCCGGCCTCGCGCTGGGCATCGCGCTGGTCATCGTGGTCACCTCCGTGTCGTCCGGCATGAACAGGGCCCAGGACAAGGTCCTCCAGTCGCTGTACGGCCTGGGTACGGACATGACGGTCACCAAGGCGGCGACACCGGCGGCGAGCGGCTCGCAGCAGCCGCGCTTCCAGTTCGACGCACGGGGCAACGACGACAGGACCACCCAGAGCAGCGACCGGATCCGGGTGCAGGGCTTCACCACCCTCGCCTCCTCCACGGTCACCCAGGTCGCGGGCCAGAAGGGCGTGTCGGCGGCCGTCGGCGGACTCAGCCTCAACGTGGTGAAGATCAGCGGCCAGTTCACCCGCGGCCAGTTCCAGCAGAACGGCGGCAGCGGCGGCGGGTTCCAGCGCGGCGAGGGCAACGGGCAGCCGCAGGGCCAGGTCCAGGGCGGCGGCGCCAACTTCGACGTCAACGCGTACACCGTCTACGGCACCGACGTCACCAGGACCGGGCTCGGCCCGCTGACCTCCTCGAAGATCACCAGCGGCCGCGGTTTCAGGACCACGGAGTCCAGCGCCAAGGTGCTGGTGGCCGACTCGGCGTATGCCAAGGAGAAGAAGTACAAGGTCGGTTCGACCGTCACCATCAAGGGCGTCAAGTTCACCGTCATCGGTATCGCCACGGCCGACAGCGGCGACTCCGCGGCCAACCTCTACATGCCGCTGACGGAGGCCCAGACGCTGGCGGGCGAGAAGGGCAAGGTCACCACGATCTACGTCAAGGCGACCGGCTCCCAGCAGATCTCCGCCGTCAAGTCGACGATCCAGAAGAACGTCTCCGGTACGACGGTCACCACCTCCGCCGACCTCGCGTCCACGGTGTCCGGCTCGCTGTCCACCGCGTCCAGCCTCGCCACCAACGTCGGCAAGTGGCTGTCCGTCGCCGTGCTGGTGGCCGCCTTCCTCGTCGCCGGTCTGCTCACCTCCTCCGCCGTCTCCCGCCGGGTCCGTGAGTTCGGCACGCTGAAGGCGCTGGGCTGGAAGTCGGGCCGGGTGACCCGGCAGGTCGTCGGTGAGGCCGTGGTGAACGGGCTGCTCGGCGGGGCGCTGGGAATCGCCCTCGGGCTGGCGGGCGCGTACGTCGTGACGGCCATCAGCCCCACCCTGCAGGCCCAGTTGGGCGGCTCGGGCGGTGGTGGCGGGTTCGGCGGCGGCGGGTTCGGCGGTGGGGGCTTCGGTCCGGGGCGCGCGGCGGCCAGGACCCTGGACGTAGCCCTGACGGCTCCGGTGAGCGTGACGACCGTGGCCCTCGCGGTGGCGCTGGCGGTGGCGGGCGGCCTGATCGCGGGCGCGTTCGGCGGCTGGCGGGCGTCGCGGCTGCGGCCGGCGGACGCTCTGCGGCGCGTCGAGTGACGGTCGTTCCCGGCCGCCGAGTTCCACCACCCCGACCCCACCCAGGAGCCAGCGACATGTACGAACTCAGAAGCGTCACCAAGCGCTACACCCGGGGCAAGGAAGCCATCCACGCCCTCGACGCCGTGGACCTCACCATCGGCGACGGCGACCGCCTCGTCATCCAGGGCCCCACCGGCGGCGGCAAGTCCAC
Source organism: Streptomyces sp. NPDC101152 (assembly GCF_044768275.1). NCBI lineage: Bacteria > Bacillati > Actinomycetota > Actinomycetes > Kitasatosporales > Streptomycetaceae > Streptomyces > Streptomyces sp. NPDC101152. Next base: position 14,824 of record NZ_JBIWPO010000001.1, read on the forward strand.
CCTGCTGCAGATGCTCGGCGCCCTGGACCGGCCCACCGAGGGCGAAGTCGTCCTGGACGGCACCGACCTGGCGAAGCTCTCCGAGGCCCGGCTGACCAGGGTCCGCAGCGAGAACATCGGCTTCGTCTTCCAGAGCTTCAACCTGATCCCGACGCTCACCGCCCAGGAGAACGTCGAAACCGCTCTCGTCCCCCTCGGCGTGAAGGTGAGGGACCGCCGCGAGCGGGCCGCTGAGGCGCTCAACTCGGTAGGTCTCGGGGAGCGGTTGGGGCACCTGCCGTCCGAGATGTCCGGCGGTCAGCAGCAACGCGTCGCGATCGCCCGCGCGCTCGTCAAGCAGCCGAAGGTGCTGCTCGCCGACGAACCCACCGGAAACCTCGACGAGTCGATGCGCGACGAGATCATGGACGTGCTGGAGCGCATGTGGAAGGAGCTCGGGCTGACCTTCATCATGGTCACCCACGACTCCGCGATCGCGAAGAAGGCGCCGAGGCTCGCGACGATCCGCAAGGGGAGGCTCACCGTCAAGGAGAACGCGGGCGCGTGAGGCGGCGGAAGGTCAACTGCTCACCGCCCGGCGCGTAACGGTCCTCACATCGCGCTCTTACCCTCCTCTCAACTCTTGAGGTCGCTGATCATCCCCCGGCATACTGCGTGTCCCGGGGGATCCGCGCAGGTGTGCGGTCGTCCCCCCGGCCGGGTGAACGGGGAATTCGCCCGGTACCTCATCTCCAGGGGGAGACTTGCGCAGACAAGTGAAGAGAGCATGCGCGGCCACCGTCGCCACGGCGGCCGCCGTGGCCCTGGCGGCGGGCATGACCGGCCCGGCGCAGGCCAAGGCCGGGCCCACGAGCGCGGCCTCGAAGGCCTCACTCGCGTCCCAGCACCGCATCACCCTGATCACCGGCGACCGCGTGATCGTCGACGCGAAGGGCCGCGTCGTCGGCCTGGAGCGGGCGAAGGGACGCGAGCGCATACCCGTCCAGATCCGCAAGGCCGGCGGGCACACGCTCGTCATACCGGCGGACGCGGCCCGGCTGGTCGCCGGCGGAAGGCTCGACCAGCGGCTGTTCGACATCACCGAGCTCAACCGGGCCGCCACCCGTAAATCCCAGGCCAAGGGCCTCAAGGTCATCGTCGGGTACCAGGGCGCGGCGACGACCGCCAAGGCCGACGTGCGTGACGCGGGCACCCTGCGCCGGACTTTGAAGGCCCTGAACGCGGACGCCGTGCAGACCCCGCTCAAGGAGACGCCCGCCCTGTGGGACGCGGTGACCAACGGCGGCAGGACCGCGGCCGGCATCGCGCACGTCTGGCTCGACGGCACCCGCAAGGCCAGCCTCGACAAGTCCGTGCCGCAGATCGGCGCCCCGAAGGCGTGGGCGGCCGGCTACGACGGCAAGGGCGTCAAGATCGCCGTGCTGGACACCGGCGTCGACGCGGACCACCCGGACCTCAAGGGCCAGGTGCTCGAGTCCAAGAACTTCTCCACGGCCGCCGACGCGGGCGACCACTTCGGGCACGGCACGCACGTCGCGTCCATCGCGGCGGGCACCGGCGCCAAGTCCCACGGCAAGTACAAGGGCGTGGCGCCCGGCGCCAAGATCCTCAACGGCAAGGTCCTCGACGACACCGGCAACGGTGACGACTCCGGCATCATCGCCGGCATGGAGTGGGCGGCCGAGCAGGGCGCCGACGTCGTCAACCTGAGCCTGGGCGGGCAGGACACCCCCGGCATCGACCCGCTCGAGGCCGAGGTGAACAAGCTGTCCGAGCAGAAGGGCGTCCTCTTCGCGATCGCCGCCGGCAACGACGGCCCGGAGTCGATCGGTTCACCCGGCAGCGCCGAGGACGCGCTCACCGTCGGCGCGGTCGACGGCAACGACAAGCTGGCCGACTTCTCCTCCACCGGCCCCACCGTCGACGGCGCCATCAAGCCGGACGTCACCGCGCCCGGCGTGGACATCACCGCCGCCGCGGCCCCGGGCAGCGTCATCGACCAGGAGGTCGGCGAGAACCCGCCCGGCTACCTGACCATCTCCGGTACGTCGATGGCCACCCCGCATGTCGCGGGCGCGGCGGCGATCCTCAAGCAGGAGCACCCGGACTGGAGGTTCTCCGAGCTCAAGGGCGCCCTGACCGGCTCGGCGAAGGGCGGCACGTACACGCCGTTCCAGCAGGGTTCGGGCCGTGTCGCGGTCGACCAGGCCATCAAACAGACCGTGATCGCCGACCCGGTGTCGCTGAGCTTCGGTACCCAGCAGTGGCCGCACACCGACGACACGCCGGTCAACCGGCAGGTGACGTACCGCAACCTCGGCACGAAGGACGTCACGCTGTCCCTGTCCGCGACCGCGACGAACCCGAAGGGCCAGGCGGCTCCCGCGGGCTTCTTCAAGCTGGCCGCGACCAAGGTGACCGTCCCCGCGGGCGGCAAGGCCTCGGTCGACCTGACCGTCGACACCAGGCTGGGCGGCACGCTCGACGGCGCGTACTCGGCGTACGTGACGGCGACGGGCGGCGGCCAGACAATCCGTACGGCCGCTGCCGTGCAGCGCGAGGTCGAGTCGTACAACGTCACGGTCAAGCACCTCGACCGGGACGGCAAGCCGACCGGTGACTACAACACCGCGCTGCTCGGCTACTCGGGCCTGGCGAACGGCCGCGCCTACCAGGTGACCGTCTCCGACTCCGGTACGGCGACGATGCGGCTGCCCAAGGGCGACTACCTGCTGGACGGCTGGATCGCCAAGGACCTGGTGAACCTCCGGGGCGGTCTCGACTGGCTGGTCCAGCCGAAGCTGAGCGTCACCAAGGACACCTCGGTGACGCTCGACGCCCGCACCACCAAGGCGGCCGACATCACGGTGCCGGACGCGCAGGCCAAGCAGCAGCTGGGACTGGTCGGCTACTCCTACGACCCGGCCGGCATCGGCTTCAGCATCGGTCTGCAGTCCTTCGCCGACGTCCGCATGGCACCGCTGGGCGGCGAGGTCTCGGGCCTGCACCAGACCTGGAGCGGCCAGTGGACCAAGGGCGCGAACGCCGAGTACGACGTGGCCACCACCGCGAACGTCAAGAAGATCCAGGGCGACAAGGTCCGCCACTTCACGGCGGGCGAACTCGCCACGGTGCGCAACGACCTCGGCGCCGGCGCCGCCGGCAAGTCGGGCGCCCTGTTCCCGCTGGGCGAGTTCCCGGGCGACGTGGTCTTCGCGACCGGCGTCGAGCAGCAGCTGCCGGGTGCCCGGACGCTGTACCTGTCGACGTCCGACAGGATCCAGTGGTCCTGGGACTTCCAGCAGTACAAGGGCCATGACGCCGACGGCCTCCCGATCCCGGAGGCCTACTACACGCTGGGCGCGCCGCAGCTGTTCAAGGCCGGCCAGAAGTACGCGAAGACCTTCAACACGGCGGTCTTCGGCCCGCACCTGAACACCGACTTCGGTCTCTTCCGCGACGGCAACAGCGTCTACGGCTCCGTCCCGCTGTTCGCCGACGGCGCGGGCCACGCCGGCTCCTCGGACTTCACCGGCGTCACCACCACCCTCTACCGCAACGGCACCAAGGTCGGCTCCAACGACGACCCGCTGTTCGGCCTGAAGGAGTTCACGGTGCCGTCCGGCGACGCCGAGTACCGGCTGACCACGTCGGTCACGCGCAGCGTCCATGTCGCCGCGGCCTCCACCCGCGTCGACGCGAGCTGGACCTTCCGCTCCAGGAAGCCGGCCGCCGGCACGGCAGCCAAGCTGCCCGCGTCCATGGTCCGCTTCAACGCGCAGACCGGCCCGGACAACCGGGTCCCGGCGGGCAAGACGCTCACCATCCCGCTCACCGTCGAGGGCGCGGCCAAGGGCGCCAACCTCAAGACGCTGTACGTGTACGTGTCGTACGACTACGGGCAGACCTGGAAGCAGGTCAAGGTGGTCGGCGGCAAGATCACCGTGAAGAACCCGGCGAAGGGACAGGCCGTCTCGTTCCACGCCAAGATCACCGACAAGCAGGACAACAAGTCGACGATCTCGATCTACAACGCGTACTACGGCAAGTAGCGATCAGCGAAAGCCCCCGCCGTGGGCTCGGCCTCCGGCGGGGGCTTTCGTGGACGCGGGTACCGGCGCTCAGGCCGAGGGCGCCGAGCGGCCCGCTCCCGCCCGGGTGGCGTCCGCGCCCCAGCTGGCCAGCAGCCGCAGGGCCTCCGCCGACGGCGAACCGGGCTCCGCGTGGTACATGGTCAGCGCCTGCCCGTCGTCGTCGGCCAGGCGGAGCGACTCGAAGTCCAGGGTGAGATCGCCCACCAGCGGGTGCCGCAGCCGCTTGACGCCGTAGCTCTTCTCCCGGACGTCGTGCGTGGCCCACAGCCGCCGGAACTCCTCGCTCTTCACGGAGAGTTCGCCCACCAGCGAGGACAGGCGCGGGTCGTCCGGGTAGCAGCCCGCCTCCATGCGCAGGAAGCTGACGATGTCGCTCGCCTTCTGCTCCCACTCCACGAACAGCTCGCGGTACTCGGGGGACAGGAACACCAGCCGCGCCCAGTTGCGCTGCGGGGCCGACAGTTCGTCCCAGTCGCCGAAGACGGCCGCCGCCATCCGGTTCCAGGCGAGGATGTCCCCGCGCCGCCCCGAGACGTACGCCGGCACCCCGTCCAGGGAGTCCAGCAGCTGCCGCAGCGCCCCGCGCACCTGCTCGGTGCGGGCCGCCGGCTTCTTCTTGTGCGTCTTCGGCTTGGCGAGATGCGTGAGGTGGTTGTGCTCCGCGTCACTGAGCCGCAGCGCCCGCGCGATCGAGTCCAGCACCTCCGCCGACACGTTGCGCCCGTTGCCCTGCTCGAGGCGCGTGTAGTACGCGACCGAGACGCCCGCAAGCTGCGCCAGCTCCTCGCGCCTGAGGCCCGGCACCCGCCGGTGCCGCCCGAAGTCCGGCAGCCCCACGTCCTCCGGCTTCAGCCGGGCACGCCGGGTACGCAGGAACTCGCTGAGCTCGGCACGCCGGTCCAGGGCGCCACCGGCCCCCTGTACGGGCTCCAGCTGTTCGTCCATGCGTTCAAGTATTCACGGTCGTACGCCCACCAGCCTGACCCCGCCAGTGGTAGGCACGGCAGACGTACGCAGAAGCGTGGCCTGGGTGATTCGTGATCCGCGGGGCATGCTGGTCATCGCGCCCGGACGGAACGAACAGAAGGCAGCCGGGCGCGGACCCACGAGGAGAACCACCGGCATGACCACCGTCGCCGCATACGCCGCTCCCGCCGCCAAGGCTCCGCTGGAGCGGACCACCATCGAGCGCCGCGAGGTCGGCGAGTTCGACGTCCTGATCGACATCAAGTTCGCCGGTATCTGCCACTCGGACATCCACCAGGCCCGGGAGGGCTGGGGCGAGGCCATCTTCCCGATGGTCCCCGGCCACGAGATAGCGGGCGTCGTCTCCGAGGTCGGCGCGGGCGTGACCAAGTTCGCCGTCGGCGACCGCGTGGGCGTCGGCTGCCTGGTCGACTCCTGCCGCGAGTGCGACAACTGCAAGGCCGGCCTGGAGCAGTACTGCACCGGCGGCGGCGTGGGCACGTACAACGCCCTCGACAAGAACGGCGAGCCGACCTACGGCGGCTACTCCGAGAAGATCGTCGTCGACGAGAACTACGTCGTCCGCATCCCCGACGGCCTGTCCCTGGACGTGGCGGCCCCGCTGCTGTGCGCCGGCATCACCACGTACTCCCCTCTGCGCCACTGGAACGCGGGCCCCGGCAAGAAGGTCGCGATCCTCGGTATGGGCGGCCTCGGCCACATGGGCGTCAAGATCGCGCACGCGCTGGGCGCCGAGGTCACCGTGCTCTCGCAGTCCCTGCGCAAGAAGGAGGACGGCCTGAAGCTGGGTGCCGACCACTACTACGCGACCAGCGACGAGCAGACCTTCCAGGACCTGAAGGGCACCTTCGACCTGATCCTCTCCACGGTCTCGGCCCCGCTGAACCTGGACGCCTATCTGTCCCTCCTGCGGACCGACGGCGCGTTCGTGAACGTCGGCGCCCCCGAGGAGCCCGTCAGGCTCAACCTGTTCTCGGTGATCGGCGGCCGCAAGACCCTGGCCGGCTCCGGCATCGGCGGCATCCGCGAGACCCAGGAGATGCTGGACTTCTGCGCGGAGCACGGCTTCGGCGCGGAGATCGAGCTGATCGGCGCCGACCAGATCAACGAGGCGTACGAGCGGGTGCTCTCCAGTGACGTCCGCTACCGCTTCGTGATCGACACGTCGACGATCTGACCCACGTGCTGCCGAGGGGCCCGGCCGACAGCGCCGGGCCCCTCGGCATGGCGCAGTACGTTGGAGAGGAGGAGGCCACCACGATGACCGTGCAGCTGAACCACACCATCGTCGCCGCGCACGACAAGCAGACCTCGGCCCGGTTCCTCGCCGACATCCTGGGCCTGGAGGTGAGCCCGCAGTACGGCCCCTTCCTCCCGGTCGCCATCCCCAACGGCGTGACCCTCGACTACATGGACACCTCCGGCGAGATCACCCCGCAGCACTACGCGTTCCTGGTGTCCGAGGACGACTTCGACACGATCCTCGCCCGCGTCCGGGCCGCCGGCCTGACCCACTGGGCAGGCCCGGGCCACCGCCGCCCCGGCGAGATCAACCGCAACGACGGCGGCCGGGGCACCTACTTCGACGACCCCGACGGCCACAGCCTGGAGATCCTCACCAGGCCCTACGGCAGCGGGAGTTGACCGGTCGGCAGGATGAACCCGCCGGCCCGGTGGGACCGTACGAGGACACCTCCCGCCGTCGGCCGTACGGCGTGCGCGCGCCCGAGTCCCGAGACCCGGGCGCCGCCGTCCGCGGTGACCTCGACCATGGTGTTCTCGTCCAGCGCGAGGCCGTACGGCAGCCGGTGCCGGGTGACGGCGGAGATCAGCCGGGGGAGCGTGCCCCACTGGGCGGCGTGGGCGTCCACCGCGAAGGGCACGAGCCCCAGACCCGGCCGCACCTCGATCTCGTCCAGGTCCTCACCCGTGTCCTCGTGGCACACCGCGATCCCGTCCTCGAGTCAGCCGCCGACGACGGCGTGCGCGGCGGCGATCGCGGCACCCGCGGAGAATCCGGCGTACGGGATGCCCGACTCCGCCAGCAGTGTAGGCAGTTGACCGAGACAGTCGGCGAACGCCTCCTGGTACGCGGGCGTCAGCCCACCGCACACCAGCAGCCCGTCCAGCCCCTCGACCACACCGGCGTCGAACCGCCCACCGAGCGGGACGAGCAGCGGTACGGGGCGACAGTCGGCGACCTCACGCAGCACCGCGTCGTACCGGCCGAACTGCTCCTTGCCGTCCCCCTCGTCGAGCACCACACACCCCACGCGCGGCGAGGCCTTCGCGGCGGCCCGCAGAAACGGCCCGTACAGGGCATGCGCGGCCCCCGGATCCCACCCGCCGCCGATCAGAAACGTACGACCACCCATGCGCGCAGACGTTACGGAGGAGGGTCTGCGGGTGCCAGGGCTTTTCCCAACCTACGGCCGGGCTGCTGCCGCGGCCCTGGCGAGTTCGCGCAGCGCCCGCGCCGACGGGGAGCCCGGGTCCGCGGTGATCAGGACGACCTCCTGGTCGTCCTCGGGGACGAGGAGGACGTCGCAGTTCAGGCGCAGGGGGCCGACGGCCGGGTGGTCGAGGGTCTTGGTGCGGTGACCGGGGGCGTGCACCGGGCGGCTCTCCCAGAGCCGGCGGAACTCCTCGCTGCCGGCGTGCAGCTGGGCCAACTGCTCAGCGAGCGCCGGGTCGTGCGGATACCGGTCCGCGGCGCGGCGCAGCCGTGCCACCACGATGTGCCCGAACTCCTCGGCGCTGGAACTCTCGTAGCGCCGGCCCTCACCGAGGAACCGCCGCCGGGCGAGATTCGTCGTCCCGCGCCCGAGATCACCGCCCAGCACCGCCTGCGCCAACGGGTTCCAGGCGACCAGCCCGTACGCGGCGTCGGTCACGATCGCCGCCGTCTCCGGCAACCGCTCCAGCATCCGCGCCACCTGCGGCCGCACCCGCCGTACGGGACCGGCGCCGGGCGGCGCGGCCGTGCCCGCGAGGCGGAAGAGGTGGTCGCGCTCGGCAGGGCTGAGCCGCAGCGCCCGCGCGAGCCCGTCCAGGATCCGCGCGGACGGCCTGGGCCCACGGGCCTGCTCCAGCCGTACGTAGTAGTCGACCGACATGTGGGCCAGCTCCGCCAGTTCCTCGCGCCGCAGCCCCGGCGTACGGCGCGGCACGTCGTCCGGCAGTCCCAGCTCCCCGGGCCGCAGCGCCGCCCGCCGCTCGCGAAGGAACCGCGCCAACTCCTGCCGCGCCATGCCACCGCCTCCTTTGGGCCCGCGTGCCTTCTCCGGGTGCCTGCCCTCGATTGTGCCGCCTGGTACAGGTCGTCCCTGGCAGGGCGGTCATGGGCAAAGGAGTGTGGGCGGCATGAACGATCGCGCAGCACTCGTGACGGGTGCCAACAAGGGAATCGGCCGCCACATCGCCGGTCAGCTGGCCGCGGAGGGCTTCACCGTGTACGTGGGCGCGCGGGACGCCGACCGCGGACGGCGTGCGGTGGCGGAGATCGGCGACCGCGCCCGGCTCCTGGTCCTCGACGTCACCGACCCCGACGGGATCGCCCGGGCCGCCGCCCAGGTCGACCACCTGGACGTCCTGGTCAACAACGCCGGCGTCAACCCGTCCCTCGCGCCGCCGACCGAGTCCGACGCCGAGGAGTTCCGGCGCGCGTACGAGACGAACGTCGTCGGCGTCCTGGAGGTCACCAACGCGTTCCTCCCGGCCCTGCGCCGCTCCCGGCACCCCCGCATCGTCAACATCTCCAGCGGCACGTCCTCACTGACATGGAGCACGAGTCCCAACCCGCAGTTCGCTCCGGGCCGCCCGGGCTCCGCCGCCTACCGCGCCGCCAAGACCGCCCTCAACGCCCTCACCCTCCTCTACGCCCAGTCCCTGGCCGACGAGGGCTTCAAGGTCAACGCCCTCGCGCCGGGCCTGCGGGCCACCGACCTGGTCCCGGGCGTGAGGGACAGGGGCGGTGACCCGGCGGAGGGCGCCGAGGGTGCCGTACGCCTGGCCCTCCTGCCCGACGACGGTCCGACGGGGAGGTTCTTCTCCTGGGACGGGACGGAGGTGCCGTGGTGAGCCGACGCGCCGGAGGCATCAGCCCCGTAGGCCCTTGAGGCCGTCGTAGGCGGACATGACGATCTCCAGGCCCCGGTTGTCGTCGGCCGGTTCGCGCATCTGGTTGGTCACGTACGCCACCACCATGCGCTCCTCCGGTTCGATCATGACCAGCGAGCCGCCCCAGCCGCCCCAGCCGCAGCCGTCGCCGAACAGCCCGTATCCGAGGCCGTAGCGCACCGGCATGCCCAGCCGGCGGTCCTCGCCGCTGAACTGCTCCTGCCGGCCGCGCTCGCACCCGCCCGGTGACATCACCCGCACTCCGCGCACCGCGCCGCCGCACGCCATCACGGACTGCGTGAGGGCGACCGAGCGGGCGTTGCCGAAGCCGCTCGCCGCGGGGATCTGCGCGCGCCGCCAGGCCACGCCGTTGCCGTCCCGGACGCGGATCGCGGCGCCTGACGCGGGGGCGGCGGCCTGCTCGCCGGGCGCACTGGCGGCGTAGTCCTCGTCCCGCCCCGGCGGCGGGACGGTGAGCGCCACGCGGTGATCGTGCTCGGCGCCCAGTCCCATGTGGAAGTCGGCGCCGAGCGGTCCGGCGACCTCGGCGGCGAAGAACTCGCCCACACTGCGGCCCGTGATCCGCCGGACGATCTCGCCCACCAGGAACCCCTGGGTGAGCGAGTGGTAACCGGCCGCGGTGCCCGGTTCCCACTGCGGGGCCAGGGCGGCGAGCCGTGCCGTGGCGGCCGGCCAGTCGTACAGCTCCTCGACCGGGCCGTCCCAGTCGGGCAGGCCAGCGGTGTGCGACAGCAGGTGCCGTACCAGCACGCCGTCCTTCCCGGCCGCGGCGAACTCCGGCCAGTACCGGGCCACCGGCGCGTCCGGGTCCAGTTCGCCGCGGTCGACGAGGACGAGCGCGCACAGTGCCGTCATCGTCTTGGTGACGGAGTAGACGTTGACGATCGTGTCCCGCTCCCACGGCACGGTCCGCTCAGCGTCCGCGAACCCGCCCCACACGTCGACGACGGGCTCGCCGTCCACGAACACGGCGACCGAGCCGCCCACGTCCCCCGCCTCCAGCAACGCGCCCAGCGCACCGGGCACCGCGGTGAACAGATCGTCGTACGAGCCCCGGATACCGGCCGTGCCGGTCGAGTCAGCCATGACCGGCATTAGCCCGCAGCCGCCGACCACCCGGCAACCGATTTACGGCCGGCCACAACAGGCGTGATCTCTGAGCGACTTCGGCCCGCGAGGCAACCTCGATCGTCTTCTCACCCTTTTCACAGATGGCACACACGCATCTCTTACGTGCCGGCCAGACGTGCACGACTCGTCCCGACCAGACGCAGAAAGAGCACCTGATGAACAGACACCACCCCACCGCCATACGGCGTTCGGCGGTCATCGCCGCCGCCGCTCTCGCCGTCGGCGCCGCCGGAACCGTCGCCGCGCCCGGCGCGGGAGCCGCGACCCCGGCGGGCACACCGAAGCTCCAGCTGATCACCGCCGCCCCCTCGGTGACGGTCGACCGCTACGAGGGCGAGCCGGGCGTCTACCTGGACCTCGGCACCTACGTCACGGTCGACGGGGGACCGCTCGAGCTGCGGGTGACGCGCAAGTCCTACAACGACCCCGTCGTCGCGACCCAGGTGATCCGCTCGGGCGGCCGGACGGTGACCAAGACCCTGCCGCAGGGCCTGGTGAAGGACTTCTCCGGCCTGACCGACTTCCTGAAGGTCAGCCTCAGCGACGCGTCGGGCGCGAAGGTGTCCGACACCACGCAGTCGTTCTGCCCGAACAACCGGGCGGGCCGGATCCGGCCGGACGCCCCCGCCACCTCGAAGTATCCGGGCGGCTGCTCCGACAACCCGTTCACGCTCGGCGGGGTGTGGGGCGTCGAGAAGGGCTGGGCGGCGGCCACGTCGCAGAGTTTCCGCGGCAACCCGGTCGACCTGAAGGCCGGCGTCTACACCGCGAAGGTGTCGGTGGTGAAGAAGTACCGCGATTTGTTCGGGATTCCGGACAAGACGCAGACCGTGAAGGTGACGGTCCGCCAGCAGTCCGGCGGGGGCCAGGGTCTGGCCGGGATCAAGCGCTCGCAGAAGAACGCGTCCAAGAGCCCGCAGCCGGCAGCGCACCGCCCGGTCGGCAGGGCGGCCGTCCCCGCCGACGTGCCCAAGCCGGACCTGCGCGCCCTCCCGGCGTACGGCATCGCGATCACCAACGGCGACGAGGGCGGAGCGGGCGCCGCCCCCGGCAAGGACTACCTCGCCTTCAGCGCCACCGTCTGGAACGCCGGCCCCTCCCCGCTGGTCGTGGACGGGTTCCGCAAGCCCGGCGCCGAGAAGATGGACGCCTACCAGTACTTCTACGACGCCCAGGGCAAGCAGGTCGGGTACACGCCCACCGGCACCATGGAGTGGGACCCACGGGAGGGCCACCAGCACTGGCACTTCAGCGACTTCGCCAGCTACCGGCTGCTCGGCGCGGACAAGAAGGAGATCGTCCGCAGCGGCAAGGAGGCGTTCTGCCTGGCCAACACCGACGCCATCGACTACACGGTGAAGAACGCCAACTGGCACCCCTACAACACCGACCTCTCCACCGCCTGCGGTGAGGAGACCGCCGTCTCCGTGCGCGAGGTGCTCGACGTCGGCAACGGCGACACCTACAGCCAGTACCGGCCCGGCCAGTCCTTCGACGTGTCCAGCCTGCCGAACGGCACCTACTACATCGAGGTCATCGCCAACCCCGACAACCGGCTCAAGGAGCAGAGCACGGCCAACAACGTCACGTACCGCAAGGTCGTCCTCGGCGGCACGCCGGGCGCCCGCACGGTGACCGTGCCGAAGTACGGCCTCGTCGACGCACCCTGACCGACCGGCGGGCGGCGGCGACCGCCTCCGCCCGCCCTCAGGCCATGGGGTCCTCGACAGCCGGGTCGGGCTCGACCCTCATCCACGGAAGTCCCTCGAACTGCGCGAGGATCCGGCTCCAGCCCCCGCTGCGCGCACCGCCGGTGGGGGCGCTGTCGTCCAGCCGGATCTCCGTGCCCGGCGGAAGGTCCTCCGGGCCCCGCTCGGTGCCGATGACCAGGGTGAACCGCGGGTCGTCGGGGTCGCTCCGGCTGTTTCACAGATCCCCGTCGCGCCATGCCTCCAGACCGAACTCCGCGAGGATCGCCCGCCCGTGGCGCCCCTCGGGAAACAGCAGCAGCAGCGTGTCGCCCCGCACGGGCACGTCGGTGTCGGCGACCCGGGCGGCCAACTCCTTGATGGAGACGGCGGGTTCGACCTGGAGCCCGAACCCGCTCCGGTGCGATCCGGTCACGGTCACGATGCGGTACGGCAGAGGCCATCCTCCCAGCCCGTGCCCCGGTGCGGCGAGACCGTTTCCGTCACTGCGGCAACGTCGCCGGGCTGCCGCCGTTCGCCTCGTAGCCCGCCACCGCCAGCGCGCGGTACACCGCGAACTCCGCCGCCGGGTCCGGGGAGAGGGTCCAGGGCAGCGCCCCGACGTGGCCGTCGATGTGTATGAGCTGGTTCATCGCCTCGGCCCAGCGCTCGGAGCGGACCAGGAAGAACAGCAGCAGATGGCGGACGTGCGCCAGCATCGGGTCGTCCGGGCGGGCCGAGTGGACGGCGTGAAGCGCTCCGTGGATCGCCTTCGTCACCACCTCGCTCTGGTAGAAGCCGCTGACCAGGTTCACCTCCGGCAGATGCTCGAAGACCGCGAACAGGGGCATGGCGGCCAGCAGCGAACCCCGCGGCGCCCGCGCGGCGGCCGCCTCGGCGAAGGAGTACGCCAGCTCCCGCGAACCGTGCCACTTCTCGCACCAGTAGTGCAGCGCGGCCAGGTGCGCGCCCATGTGCGTCGGCGCGCGGTCGAGGATCTTCAGCCACAGCTGCTCGAACTCCGGACGCGGATACGCGAGCCCGCGGGCCACCGACAGCTCGACGATGCAGGGAACGGGGTCGCCGGGCGCGAGCAGTGCCGCCTCGCCGCAGGCCGCTCGCGCCTCCTCCATGATGATCCGGAACTCGTCCGTGCCGGGCGTCGACGTCCGCCACGCCTGCTGCGCCAGGAACTCCGCGTGCACGGCCGCCCCGCCCGCGTCCTTGGGCTGCTCGACCCGCCACACCCGCAGCCACTGTCCGCCCGGCGTCTCGCTCACCCCGCCCGGCCGCTGCTGCAGCTCCAGCGACGCGGCACCCGCGAAGGCCTGCACCCGCTGCCAGCGCAGCTCGCCCGCGGCCTCCGTGCCGGCCAGCAGCTGCGAGGCCGCGCGGTAGTCCTGCGTGCGCTGCACCAGGTCCAGGACGTCCAGCAGGTCCTGGTCGGGGCCGGGCATGCGCACGTCGAGCTGCTCCTCGAGCACGAACCCGTAGTTCGCCGGGTCCGCGGCGTCCGGATGGCCCGCCGGGACCTGCTCGATCATGCCGCGCCTGCGCCGCAGGACCGGCAGCAGCACGAAGCCGAACATGACCAGCGCGATCAGGACCCACAGAAGTTCCATGACTCAAGCGTTCCAGACGCCTCGGACAATTGGCCAACCCGGTCCGCGGACCTGTGGAAAACCCCCGGAACCGCCTGCACCGCCCCGGCCGGGGGACCGAGGGAAAACCCGGCGGTACGGCCCGTCGGGCCTCGGCGTCCGACGCCCGACCCGCGAGCGCACTACCCTCGGTGCCCATGAGCGACAGGCACATCAGTCAGCACTTCGAGACCCTCGCGATCCACGCGGGCAACACCGCCGATCCCCTCACCGGCGCGGTCGTCCCGCCGATCTACCAGGTCTCGACCTATAAGCAGGACGGCGTGGGCGGCCTGCGCGGCGGCTACGAGTACAGCCGCAGCGCCAACCCCACCAGGACCGCCCTTGAGGAGAACCTCGCCGCCCTCGAGGGCGGTCGTCGAGGCCTCGCGTTCGCGTCCGGACTGGCGGCCGAGGACTGCCTGCTGCGTACGCTGCTCAGCCCAGGCGACCACGTGGTCATCCCGAACGACGCGTACGGCGGCACGTTCCGCCTGTTCGCGAAGGTCGTCGCCCGGTGGGGGGTCGAGTGGTCGGTCGCCGACACCAGCGACCCGTCCGCCGTACGGGCCGCCATCACCCCGAAGACCAAGGCCGTGTGGGTGGAGACCCCCTCCAACCCGCTGCTCGGCATCACCGACATCGCCGCCGTCGCCCAGGTCGCCCGGGACGCGGGCGCCAGGCTGGTGGTGGACAACACCTTCGCCACGCCGTACCTGCAGCAGCCGCTGGCGCTCGGCGCGGACGTCGTCGTGCACTCCCTGACCAAGTACATGGGCGGCCACTCGGACGTCGTGGGCGGTGCGCTGGTCGTCGCCGACGAGACGCTCGGCGAGGAGCTGGCGTTCCACCAGAACGCGATGGGCGCGGTCGCCGGGCCCTTCGACTCCTGGCTGGTGCTGCGCGGTACCAAGACGCTGTCGGTGCGCATGGACCGGCACAGCGAGAACGCGACCCGGATCGCCGACATGCTCACCCGGCACGCGCGCGTGACGAACGTGCTGTACCCGGGCCTGCCCGAGCACCCCGGCCACGAGGTCGCCGCCAAGCAGATGCGGGCCTTCGGCGGCATGGTGTCGTTCCAGGTCGCCGGCGGCGAGGAGGCGGCCGTCGAGGTCTGCAACCGCGCCAGGGTGTTCACGCTCGGCGAGTCGCTGGGCGGCGTGGAGTCCCTGATCGAGCACCCCGGTCGCATGACGCACGCCTCCGTGGCCGGCTCCGCCCTCGAGGTACCCGCCGACCTCGTCCGGCTCTCCGTGGGCATCGAGAACGTCGACGACCTCCTGGAGGACCTGCAGCAGGCCCTCGGCTGACCCCGGCCGGCCCCGGGGGCCCGCTCACCAGCCCGAGTACGGGGGAGTCGTCTGCGAGGGCGGCTCCACCCAGGGGCGGGCCGCCATGGCCCACACGAGGAACGCCACGGCCCCCGCGCACAGCAGCAGCCACATCAGCCGACGGGCCGCCCGCCGGCGGCGCAGCAAGCGGCTGCCGCGGCGCACGACGTCCGCGTACAGGTCGGGCGGTACCGGCGGCGGCACCCGCTCCATGATCCGCCGCGCCGCGGCCTCCCGCTCGGGCCGGTTCACCCCCACCACCGCCGTCCGTCGTCCGCGCGCCCGCCCGGGCCCCTCCCGGGCCGCCGCCTCATGACGGCGCCACCTTCGGCTCCACCACGGCCGGTGCGGGGCGGCGCGGCGGGTGCAGCAGGGTCGCCGTCGCCCGGTCGCAGATCGTGCGGACGCGGTCCACCGGCAGCCCCAGCAGAGCCGCCGTCTGCTCCTCGGCGACCCCCTCGTACAGGCGCAGGACGAGGATCAGACGTTCCTGCGGAGCGAGATCGGCCAGCACGCTGCCGGGATGCGGACGGCCGCGGCCCAGACCGCCGTACTGGTGCCAGGCGGTGTGGGCGAAGCGGCTCGCGAGGTACTGGCGGGCCCGGTCGTACGGGTCCTCGCCGCGCAGCCGGTCCCAGCACGCGTACGTGTGCGCGAGGGCCAGCGTCAGCAGCCGCCGCGCCCGTGGGTTGTCGTCCGGCGCCTCGGCCGTGAGCAGCGTGGCGGCATGCAGCAGCCGCCCTGCCGCGCCCGCGACGAACGCCTCGAACTCCCGGGCCCGGCGGGCGCCCTGGGACGCCTGCCGCTCTCGCACCGCGCCTCCCGCCCTGACGCGACCCTGACCAAGACAGGGCCGGCCGCGTACGGCATCCGGAACCGTGTACGACGGGCCCGGTCTCATATGAGGCCCTGGGCGGCCCGCCGGTCAAGAGCCGCGCGTCATCCACGCGTGCGTGGCCCCCGTACGCACCTCGCGTACGCGTGCGCCGAGCGCGCGGTGGCTACGAGGGGGACGACGCCTCCGGACCGGGAACCCCCTGGGCCGTCATCCGGGCGGACAGCGCGATGTTGAAGCGCGTCAGGAGCGCGCAGAAGGTCTCGCGCTCGGCGGGCTCCCAGTCCTGGGTCAGTTCGGCCATCAACTGGCGCCGGGACGAGCGCACTTCCTCCAGCCGCGACTGTCCGCGCGGGGAGAGCTGCAGCACCACCGCGCGCCCGTCCTCGGGGTGCGAGGTGCGCTTGACCAGCCCGGTGTCCACGAGCGGCGCCACCTGCCGGGTGACCGTCGAGGAGTCGATGCCCATGCTCGCGGCGAGCGCCTTGACACCCATCGGGCCTTCGTTGTCCAGGCGGTTGAGCAGCAGGTATGCGGCGCGGTCCATGGAGTTGCGCACCTGCCCGACTCCCCCGAGCCGGGTCTGTTCGGCACGCCGGGCGAAGACCGCCACCTCGTGCTGCAGCGTGTCGAGGAGACCGCTGTCACCGACGGTCGTCATGTCCATCGACATTTCAGGTGTTGTGGGCATGGCCGGAGACTCGCTTCATGAAGGTGGTCTGTGAATGGGGGACAGAGTACGCGGCCGGAAGGCGGCCCGTACCGGCGCTGCGCAAACCAGTCTCGGAGGTTGGTCACACCGGCCACAGGCCCCTGTGAACTGCGATGCTTGAGTCATGAGCTACAGCACGGCTGACTCCTTGCGGCCCGTGACCCTCGACGACGTTCGGGGCGCCCAGAAGATGCTCTCGGGCGTGGCGCGGGTGACGGCGATGGAGGGCAGCAGGCACCTGTCCCAGCTGGTCGGCGCGCCGGTCCACCTCAAGTGCGAGAACCTCCAGCGGACCGGCTCCTTCAAGCTGCGCGGCGCGTACGTGCGCATCGCCGGGCTGCTGCCCGAGGAACGGGCCGCCGGGGTCGTCGCGGCGAGCGCAGGCAACCACGCGCAGGGCGTCGCCCTCGCGTCCTCGCTGCTCGGCGTGCGCGCGACGGTGTTCATGCCGCAGGGCGCCCCGCTGCCGAAGATCAGCGCCACCCGCGAGTACGGCGCCGAGGTGCGCCTGCACGGGACGGTGGTCGACGAGACGCTGGCCGCCGCGCAGGCGTACGCGGCCGAGACGGGCGCGGTGTTCATCCACCCCTTCGACCACCCCGACGTCATCGCGGGCCAGGGCACGGTCGGCCTGGAGATCCTGGAGCAGTGCCCGGAGGCGCGCACGGTCGTCGTCGGCATCGGCGGCGGAGGTCTCGCGGCCGGTATCGCGGTCGCCGTGAAGGCGCTCAGGCCGGACGTGCGGCTCGTGGGCGTGCAGGCCGAGGGCGCGGCGGCGTACCCGCCCTCGCTCGCGGCCGGGCACCCGGTGTCGGTCGAGAACCCGGCGACGATGGCCGACGGCATCAAGGTCGGACGTCCCGGCGACGTGCCGTTCGGGATCGTCGCGGACTTGGTGGACGAGGTCCGCACGGTCAGCGAGGACCAGCTGTCCGCCGCGCTGCTGCTGTGCCTGGAACGGGCCAAGCTGGTCGTGGAACCGGCCGGCGCGAGCCCGGTCGCGGCGCTGCTGGCCGATCCCGCGTCCTTCCGGGGCCCGGTCGTGGCGGTGCTGTCCGGCGGGAACGTCGACCCGGTGCTGATGCAGCGCGTGCTGCGGCACGGCATGGCCGCGCAGGGCCGCTACCTGGCCGTACGGCTGCGGCTGACGGACCGGCCGGGGGCGCTCGCGACGCTTCTGGGGGTGTTGTCAGTGGTCGACGCTAACGTCCTCGATGTGAGTCACGTACGGACCGACCCACGGCTCGGGCTCACGGAGGCGGAGGTCGAGCTGCACCTGGAGACGAAGGGGCCGGAGCACTGCGCCGAGGTCGGCCGGGCGCTGCGCGAGGCGGGTTACACGGTCATCGGCTGAGGTCGTGGGCCGCCCCCGACAAGCGGAACGCCCAGTTCAGGAACCCTTCGTCACTCGATCGGGGAAACCCGTTGAGAGACGCGATACATCGCGTTATGGTGTGTCTCGTGGCCGTCGCCGCATCAGCGATCAGGTGGAACAAACCGCACAAACCTAGGCTTGCCTAGGCCTTCCGATGAATCCCCGACGACGTGGAGACTCACATGCCAGGCGCCATCTATGCCGAAGGTCTGGTCAAGACCTTCGGAGACGTAAGGGCTTTGGACGGCGTCGACCTCGATGTCCCCGAGGGCACCGTCCTGGGCCTGCTCGGACCGAACGGCGCGGGCAAGACGACCGCCGTCCGCTGCCTGACCACTCTGCTGCGACCCGACAGCGGCAAGGCCGTCGTCGCCGGCCTCGACGTGCTCAAGCAGCCGAACGAGGTACGCCGCTCGATAGGTCTGTCCGGCCAGTTCGCCGCCGTCGACGAGTACCTGACCGGCCGCGAGAACCTCCAGATGGTCGGTCAGCTCTACCAGATGAAAGCCAAGGCCGCCAAGGCCCGCGCCGAGGAGCTGCTCACCCAGTTCGACCTCGCGGACGCCGCCGACCGCACCGCGAAGACCTACTCCGGAGGCATGCGCCGTCGCCTCGACCTCGCGGCCGCCCTCGTCGTCTCGCCGCCCGTGATGTTCATGGACGAACCGACGACCGGCCTGGACCCCCGCAACCGCCAGCTGCTGTGGGAGGTCATCAAACAACTGGTCTCCGGCGGCACGACCCTGCTGCTCACCACCCAGTACCTGGAAGAGGCCGACCACCTCGCGCACGACATCGCGGTCGTCGACCACGGCCGGGTCATCGCACGCGGCACCTCCGACCAGCTCAAGGCCCGCACCGGCGGCGAGCGCGTCGAGGTCGTCGTGCACGAGCGCGAGCACATCCCCACCGCCAAAGAGGTCCTCAGCGCCTTCGGCAAGGGCGAACTCACCGTCGAGGACCACATCCGCAAACTCACCGTGCCCGTGACCGGCGGCGCCAAGCTCCTCGCCGAGGTGATCCGCGAGCTGGACGCCCGGGGCATCGAGATAGACGACATCGGCCTGCGCCGCCCGACCCTGGACGACGTGTTCCTGTCCCTGACCGGTCATGTCGCCGAGGTCAAGGAAACCGGCACCGACGAGGAGACCGACCCCAAGGGGCGCGGCCACAAGAAGGAGACAGCCAAGTGAGCGCCGTCACCGACGCCGTAAGGGTCGCACCGAGCACGAACGCGGTCAGCCAGTCCTTCCGGGACTCGATGGTCGTCGCCAAACGCAATCTGATCAGGATGTCCCGGATTCCTGAAATGATCATTTACGGGCTGATCCAGCCCATCATGTTCGTGGTGCTGTTCACCTACGTCTTCGGCGGTTCCATGCAGATCGGCGGCAGCACCAGCGCCACCGACTACAAGAACTTCCTGATGGCCGGCATCTTCGCGCAGACCGTCACCTTCGCCACCGCCAGCTCCGGCGCGGGCATCGCGGACGACATGCACAAGGGGCTCATCGACCGCTTCCGCTCGCTGCCCATGGCGCGCGGCGCGGTGCTGACCGGGCGCACGCTCGCGGACCTGGTGCAGACGGCGCTGACGCTGGTCGTCCTCGCCGTGGTCGCCGTGCTGGTCGGCTGGCGCGTGGGGTCGAACGGCGACACCAACGTCGGCAAGGTCCTCGCCGCCTTCGGCCTGCTGCTCCTGCTCGGTTACGCGTTCACCTGGATCGGCGCGCTGATCGGCATGTCGGTCCGCACCCCGGAGGCGGCCACCTCCAGCGGACTGATCTGGCTGTTCCCGGTGACCTTCATCTCGAACGCGTTCGTGGACACCAGCCACATGACCCCGTGGCTGCGTCACATCGCCGAGTGGAACCCGTTCAGCGCCACAGTCCAGGCCAGCCGGGTGCTGTTCGCCAACCCCGGCCAGTCCCAGTCCGACGCCTGGCCCATGCAGCACCCCGTGTGGGCCTCGCTGATCTACTCGGCCCTGATCATCGTCATATTCCGGACCCTGGCGGTGCGGAAGTACCGCTCGGCGACGGCGTGACACGACGAGGCCCCCGGCTTCGCCGGGGGCCTCGTCCAGGGCGTGAGGTTCGGGTCAGCCGTTGTAGGGCTCGGCCTTGAGGATCTTCACGGAGGACTTCCTGCCGTTCGGCAGCTCGTACTCCGCGTCCTCGCCGACCTTGTGGCCGATCACGCCGGAGCCCAGCGGGGACTGCGGCGAGTAGGTCTCGATGTCGGAGCTCGGGTACTCGCGCGAGGCGAGCAGGAAGGTAAGCGTGTCGTCCTCGTCGCCGTCGAAGGCGATCGTCACGACCATGCCGGGCGCCACCGCGCCGTCCGCCGACGCCGGGGCCTCGCCGACCTTGGCGTTCTCCAGAAGCTGGGTCAGCTGGCGCACACGGAGCTCCTGCTTGCCCTGCTCTTCCTTGGCCGCGTGGTACCCGCCGTTCTCCCGCAGGTCCCCCTCCTCGCGCGCGGCCGCGATCTTGGCGGCGATCTCCGTGCGCGCAGGACCAGACAGGTAGTCCAGCTCGGCCCTGAGCTGGTTGTACGCCTCCTGGGTCAGCCAGGTGACGTTCTCGCTGGTCTGGGTCACAGGTGCTCCTCGTAGGTACTGGGAATACAAAGCATCGCCCTACCCAGAAGAATGTTCCTTCACGGATGGGCGAAACCACGAGCCTAACAATTCAGCGGCCGAAGGGGGAGGACATAACGCACCAGAATTACGTCGGCGCTGGTCAGCGGCTACTTATCGGGGGTGACGTCAGTCGGCGTGGCAGCCGAGCAGCTCCGCCGTCGTGCCGGGGGCCGTCGTACGCAGCGTGACGACGCGGTCGATGCGGGTGGCGCTCCCGTCGAAGCGGAAGTCGGCCCGGCCGACCTCGGCGCCGTCGGCTGCCTGGGAGCGGATCGTGCAGTAGCCGGAGGCTCCGGAGTCCTTGCGGACCTCCAGATGGATCTGGACCGAGTCCTTGTGGGGCTCGAAGGTGATGACCTCGCCGCTGATCTTGTTCTGCCCGATGTAGTGGTAGGCCAGGTAACCGACGAGCGCGAGCAGTAGGGCGCCGAGCACCGTCCCGGCGATCTTGAGCTTCCGGTCGGCGCGCTCGTCCGAGGAGCGGCCGTAGCGGCCCTCGGGCAGCTTGGTGCTCGCCGTGCTCATGATCGTCCTCTCGGCGGGGCCCCGAAAACGGGCCCTGGAATTATTCGCCCCCCGATTCGGTCACTATAGAAGCCGCCGATCGCACCCGATGACACCGGGGCGCCGACTGACCAAGGATTGAGTCTTGACTGACCAGCTGCGACTGATGGCCGTGCACGCCCACCCCGACGACGAGTCGAGCAAGGGCGCGGCGACCATGGCGAAGTACGTGTCCGAGGGGGTGGACGTGCTGGTCGTGACCTGCACGGGCGGGGAGCGCGGCTCCATCCTCAATCCCAAGCTGCAGGGCGACAAGTACATCGAGGAGCACATCCACGAGGTACGCAAGAAGGAGATGGACGAGGCCCGGGAGATCCTCGGCGTCCGTCAGGAATGGCTCGGCTTCGTCGACTCCGGCCTGCCCGAGGGCGACCCGCTGCCGCCGCTGCCCGAGGGCTGCTTCGCGCTCGAGGACGTCGACAAGGCGGCCGGGGAGCTGGTGAAGCAGATCCGTGCGTTCCGTCCGCAGGTGATCACCACCTACGACGAGAACGGCGGCTACCCGCACCCCGACCACATCATGACCCACAAGATCTCGATGGTGGCGTTCGAGGGGGCGGCGGACACCGAGAAGTACCCGGAGAGCGAGTTCGGCCCGGCGTACCAGCCGGTCAAGCTGTACTACAACCAGGGCTTCAACCGCCCGCGCACCGAGGCGCTGCACAACGCGCTGCTCGAGCGCGGACTGGAGTCGCCGTACGGGGACTGGCTCAAGCGCTGGGCCGAGTTCGAGCGGGCCGAGCGCACGCTGACCACGCATGTCCCGTGCGCCGACTTCTTCGAGATCCGCGACAAGGCGCTGATCGCGCACGCCACGCAGATCGACCCCGACGGCGGCTGGTTCAAGGTCCCGATGGAGATCCAGAAGGAGGTCTGGCCGACGGAGGAGTACGAGCTCGCGAAGTCCCTCGTCGATACCTCCCTCCCCGAGGACGACCTCTTCGCGGGCGTCCGCGACAATGCCTGACATGAGCGCAAGCGTGAGCCTGGCATTGACGCACCTCGTCCCCCTCGCCAAGGAGGTGGACGAGAACAAGGTCACCCCCGGCGTCCTCGGCTTCATCGTCTTCGCGGCGATGGCCCTGGCGGTGTGGGCACTGATGAAGTCCATGAACCGGCACATGGGCAAGGTGGAGTTCAAGGAGCCCGCGGACCAGGAGACCGAGTCCTCGGGCGCCTCCGACAAGGACAGGGCGAGCTCCTGACCTGGGGGTGTCGCGTCACGGGTGACTCGCCGGCACCGCCACCCCCATCACCTCGCGGGCGTGGCGGCTCGGCACCATCCTCAGACGCCAGGCCTGCCAGCCCGCTTCCAGGCTGACGCCCCTCTCCAGGAGCAGCTGGTAGGCGCCGACGTAGTCGTCGAGCTTCTCGTCGCGCAGCGGGTGGTTCGTCCGGGCGAGCTGGGCCAGGTCCTCCTGGGCCACCGCCGTGCCGACCTCGACGCCGCCCGGGGCCGCGTACGGCAGCAGGGTGCAGCGCAGGAAGCGGGCCCAGTCCTCGCCCCGGCGGTCGCCGTAGGAGGAGAACAGGCCCGCCGCCTCGTCGCACAGGGCCAGGGCCTGCTGGGTGCGGGCGTTGCCCGCGTCCACGACCGCGAGTTCCAGACAGGTCCACGCCTCGCCGTGGGCGACGCCGATGCGCTGGAAGTCGGCCCGCGCGTCGACCAGGAGCTGGCGGGCGAAACCCGAGTTGCGCAGTGAGCCCGTCTGGGCGGCCCGCTGGTCGCGGGTGACGCGGGCCGAGTGGTGACGGGCGCAGGCGAGGCCGTAGACGTCCCGCATGCGGGAGAACATCGTCCGGGAGCGTTCCAGTTCGCGGACCGCCTGGTCGAGGTTGCCGGCCTCCTCCAGGGCCTGGCCCAGGTAGTAGACCGTCCAGGCCTCGCCCCGCGCGTCCTCGTTCTCCCGGTGCCGGGCCGCCGCCTGCCGCAGGCCGTCGACCGCGGGGGAGGAGTCGCCGGCGACCAGGCGGGCGCGGGCCAGCTGGGTCAGCGCCCAGGCCTCGCCGCGGGCGTCCCGGGTACGGCCGTAGCGGTCGAGGGCCGCGCGCAGCTCCGCCTCCGCCCGGGGGACGTCGCCCATGCGCAGGGTGAGCTGGCCGAGCTGGAAGTGGGCCCAGGCCTCGCCGTGCAGGGACTCGCCGGCCCGGTGCAGGACCAGGGACTCGGTGAGCAGCCGCAGCGCCTCGGAGAGGTGGCCGCGGTCGCGCTCCACCGCCGCCAGCGCGTGCATCGTCCAGGCCCGGTCCGTCGCCAGCTCGGGCGGTGCCTGCAGCTCCAGGGCCTCCCGCAGTTTGGCCGTGGCCTCGGTGAGGTTGCCCTGGTGGTGGAGGGTGATGCCCAGCGAGCACAGGGCGCGGGCGGCGCCGGCGTCGTGGTGCGCCTCCCGGTAGAGGTCCACGACCGAGGCGAGGGTGGTGCGAGCCTTGTCCAGCTCGCCCAGCTGGCGGGCCGCGATGCCCGTGCGCCACTGCACCGAGCGGACCAGCAGACCCTGGTCGACGGCCTGCGCCAGCTCGCTGATCTCGCCCAGGCGGTAGAGGTCGCCGCGCAGCAGGCAGTAATCGCACAGGGCACCGAGCAGGTTCAGGACCGCCGACTGGTTCACGCCCTCCGCGTGCCGCAGGGTCGAGGTGATGAAGCTCGACTCGTCGTCCAGCCAGCGCAGGGCCTCGTCCAGGGACGTGAAGCCGTGCGGGCTGAAGCGGTCAGAGCGGGTCGACATGTTGCCGTCGACCAGGCGCAGCACGGAGTCGGCGAGGTCGCCGTAGTTCACGATCAGGCGTTCCTGCGCCGCGGTGCGCTCGGCCGGTTCCTCCTCGTCGAGGAGGCGGGCCTGGGCGAAGGCGCGGACCAGGTCGTGCAGGCGGTAGCGGTTGCCGCGTACATGGTCGATCAGGCCCGCGCGGGAGAGGGCGACCAGGTGGCGGGTGGCCTCCGTCTCGTCGGTCGCGAGGAGGGCGGCGGCCGCAGCGGCGCCCAGCGAGGCACGGCCGGCCAGGGCCAGCCGGCGCAGCAGCCGCCGGGCTGTCTCCGACTGGTCGGTGTAACGCAGCCACAGCGCCCGCTCGGTGGGCTCGACCGGCCCGTACGCCCCCAGGTCCGTGGCCAGTTGGCGCGGTGACCGCGGGCCCAGCGAGGACCCGGCGATGCTCAGCGCCAGCGGCAGCCCGCCGCACAGCTGCCGGATCCGCTCGGCGGAGTCCGCGTCGTACGGCCCGGAACTGTCCTGCGCCGCCGCGTCCAGCAGCTCCTCCGCGCCCGCCGCGTCCAGTGCCTGGACCGGCAGGTGGTGGACGTGGGCCGGCAGGTCGGCGGGCAGTTCGAGGGGTTCGCGTGCGGTGACCAGGACCAGGCTGTCGGAGCGCTCGGGAACCAGCGTGCGGACCTGGACCGGGTCCGGGGCGTCGTCCAGGACGACCGTCACCGCCAGGCCCGCCAGATGCTGGTGGTACAGCTCGCTCAGCCGCTTGACCTGCTGGTCGGGGGAGGAACGCTCACGGAACAGCAGTTGCTCGCGGGGTGCGCCCAGCCGGTTGAGGAGGTGCAGCAGCGCGTCCCGGGTGGACAGCGGCGGCTCCTCCGGACTGCCGCCGCGCAGGTCGACCACGCAGGCGCCGCGGAAGTAGTCCTTCAGGTCGTGCGTGGCCCGTACGGCGAGGGTCGTACGCCCGCTGCCGGGTGCGCCGTGCAGCACGACGACCGTCGGGCGGGTGTCCGTCGCCGCGCGGGACGCCTGCACCCACTGCCGGATCCGCGCCATCTCCTGTCGCCGGCCCGCGAACGCCCCGACCGCTTCCGGGAGTTGGCCGAAGGACTGGGCCAGCACGTTCCGTCCCCGGGCGGCCGCGCTCTTGTCCGTGCCCCGCAGTTGCGGGCCCGTCTTCTTGGGTCCCGTGGAGGCGGCGAGCACACGCTGCTGGTCGAGGAACGGGCGGATGCCCCGCACCTCCAGCGCCGTCAGCCACTGCAGGCGCAGTTGCTCGGGACCGCCGGGCTGGTTCGCCGCGCCGGCGCTGTGGTGGGCGGCGGGCACATGGGAGCCGGCCACCTTGACCACCGTCGCCGCGGCGGCCACGACGCCCACGGCCACGCCCGCGCCCAGCGCGGTGCCGGTGTCCGTGCCCAGGGCAAGGTCGGAGGCCGCGGCCGCGACCGCGGCAACGGCCGCCACCAGCAGGGGAGTTCCGGCGCCCTCCTGCGCGTACCGCTGGGCGAAGGTGAGCCGGCCCGCCTGCGCCTCGTCCAGCGCGCGCGTGTAGGCCTCGTACTCCTCGGCCGCCGTCTCGGCCATCGCGTCCAGCGCGCCGCGCGCCCGCGACAGCAGCACGCCTGCGTCGGTGCGCCCGCCGGAGCGCCGCACCTCCTCCTCCACGGCCCGTGCCAACAGCCGTTCGGCGTCCGCCCGATGGCTGTCCCGCATGTCACGTCCCCCTCCGGCGGCAACTCCTTTGCCTATGAGTGTCCTTCGGGGAGCGCGAGAGCGCGAGAGGGCCGCGATCACTCGTGCCGCGGCAGTCGGCCGCCCACCGCCAGCAGGACGCACACGCAGGCGAGCGCCGCCTCCGCCGCGGCGCACGCCATGGCCTGGACGAGCGGGGCGCCCGGCTGGGCGGTGGTTATGTCGAACCAGGCGTCCAGCACGGCCACCGCCGCGGTCGCGGAGGCCGTGAGCCGGGCGCTGGGATCGCGGCGCAGACCGAGGGCGGCCGTCGAGGCGCAGCCCGCCGCCATCAGGACGTCGAGACCGATCCAGGCCAGCGACCAGTTCCGCACCTCGGCGCTGGCCGGCAGCGTCAGACCGAGCACCACCATCCACGGCACCAGCAGGACGGCCCCCGCGCCCAGCAGTATCAGCGTCCACCTGTTCACCCGCGGCCCCTTCCCCGTTCCATGCGTCCACGCTAGAGCGCAGAGAGAACTCTGCAAAGAAAACTCGGCAAAGCTCAGGGATCTCTCGGGGTTCTCAGGGTTACCGTGACCGCATGACCGACGGCCCGCACGAGCTGACCAGCCTCGAACGCACCGCCCTCTACAAGTCCCTCGGCAACCCGCTGCGCCGCCGGATCCTCGACTACCTGGGCCGGCACGGCGAGGCGAACTCCACCGTGCTCGCCAGGGAACTCGGCGAAAGCTCCGGCACCACCAGCTACCACCTGCGCAAACTCGCCGAGCAACGGCTCATCGAGGAGATCCCGGAGAAGTCCGGCGGCCGGGAGCGCTGGTGGCGCGGGCTGCCGTTCAGCCACACCACCCCCGACCCGGCCGCGATGGCCCCGCAGGAGTACGAGGCCGCCAGACACCTCGCCCTGCTGAAGATCGACGCAGACACCGAGCTGTTCCGCCGCGCCCACGAGGAGTACCGCGGCCCGGACGGCTGGGCCCAGGTCCAGCGGACCGGCGCCTGGCTCACCCGGGACGAACTCCTCGCGTTCATGCGGGAGTACCGCGCCCTCCTCGACCGCTACGGCCACTCCCGCGAGACCGCTCCGCCCGGGGCGCGCCCGGTCACCATGCGTTTCTACGCCGTACCGGAGCCCGTGGGAGAGTGGAGGAGTGAACCGACTGGCCCATGAGACGTCCCCGTACCTCCTCCAGCACGCCGAGAACCCCGTCGACTGGTGGCCCTGGTCGGCCGAGGCCTTCGACGAGGCCCGCAGGAGCGGCCGACCCGTCCTGCTGAGCGTCGGGTACGCGAGTTGTCACTGGTGCCACGTCATGGCTCACGAGTCCTTCGAGGACGAGGCGACCGCCGGCTTCCTCAACGACCACTTCGTCAACATCAAGGTCGACCGCGAGGAACGCCCCGACGTCGACGCCGTCTACATGGAGGCCGTGCAGGCCGCCACCGGGCAGGGCGGCTGGCCCATGACCGTGTTCCTCACGCCCGACGCCGAGCCCTTCTACTTCGGGACCTACTTCCCGCCCGCGCCGCGCCACGGCATGCCCTCCTTCCGGCAGGTGCTGGAGGGCGTGCACCAGGCCTGGACCGAGCGGCGGCAGGAGGTCACGGAGGTCGCGGGGAAGATCGTGCGGGACCTCGCCCAGCGGGAGATCGGCTACGGCGGCACCGAGACCCCCGGCGAGGAGGAGCTCGCGCAGGCGCTGCTCGGGCTGACCCGGGAGTACGACCCGCAGCGCGGCGGGTTCGGCGGGGCGCCCAAGTTCCCGCCGTCCATGGTCGTGGAGTTCCTGCTCAGGCACCACGCCCGGACCGGCTCCGAAGGCGCCCTGCAGATGGCCGCGGACACCTGCGAGCGGATGGCCCGCGGCGGGATCTACGACCAGCTCGGCGGCGGGTTCGCGCGCTACTCCGTCGACCGTGACTGGGTCGTGCCGCACTTCGAGAAGATGCTGTACGACAACGCCCTGCTGTGCCGTGTGTACGCGCACCTGTGGCGGGCCACGGGCTCCGAGCTCGCCCGCCGTGTCGCGCTGGAGACCGCCGACTTCATGGTGCGCGAACTGCGCACCGCGGAGGGCGGGTTCGCCTCCGCCCTGGACGCCGACAGCGAGGACGGGACGGGGAAGCACGTCGAGGGCGCCTACTACGTGTGGACCCCGCAGCAGCTCACCGACGTCCTCGGCGAGGAAGACGCCGACCTCGCCGCCCGCTACTTCGGCGTCACCGAGGAGGGCACCTTCGAGCACGGTCAGTCGGTCCTCCAACTCCCGCAGCAGGACGGCGTCTTCGACGCGCAGAAGGTCGCCTTCGTGCGGGAGCGCCTGTTCCGGGAGCGCGCCGGACGCCCCGCGCCGGGCCGGGACGACAAGGTCGTCGCCGCCTGGAACGGCCTCGCGATCGCCGCGCTGGCCGAAACCGGCGCCTACTTCGACCGCCCCGACCTGGTCGAGGCGGCGGTCGGTGCCGCGGATCTCCTCGTACGGCTGCACCTGGACGAGCAGGCACGCCTCGCCCGGACCAGCAAGGACGGCCGGGTCGGCACCAACGCAGGGGTCCTGGAGGACTACGCCGACGTGGCCGAAGGCTTCCTGGCGCTCGCGTCGGTCACGGGGGAGGGGGTGTGGCTGGAGTTCGCCGGGTTCCTGCTCGACCACGTCCTCGCCCGCTTCGTCGACCCGGAGTCGGGCTCCCTCTACGACACCGGCGCCGACGCCGAGCGGTTGATCCGCCGGCCGCAGGACCCGACCGACAACGCGACGCCCTCGGGCTGGACCGCCGCCGCGGGCGCCCTCCTCGGCTACGCCGCCCAGACCGGGTCCGAGCCCCACCGCACCGCCGCGGAACGGGCCTTGGGCGTGGTGAAGGCGCTCGGCCCGCGGGTGCCCCGGTTCATCGGCTGGGGGCTGGCCGTCGCCGAGGCCGTGCTGGACGGGCCCAAGGAGGTCGCGATCGTGGGTCCGGCCCTCGCTGACCCGGCGACGAAAGCCCTGCACCGCACGGCACTTCTGGCCACCGCCCCCGGTGCCGTCGTGGCCGTGGGGACTCCGGAGAGTGACGAGTTCCCGCTGCTCGCCGACCGGCCGCTGGTCGGCGGTGAACCCGCCGCGTACGTCTGCCGTAACTTCACCTGTGACGCCCCGACCACCGATCCGCGGCGTCTGGAGACCGCACTGAGCAGCTAGTACGACCAAAGATCATCAGTTCGTCACGTCGGTGACGGTCGAATCGCTCAATGTGGGGACGCGTTGTGATGAAACGCGCTCTTCACCGAAACGGCCTGTGCGCTTCACAGATCACCCATAGTCTCTGCTTTGTCCCGCGACGGAGGTAACTCACCGTCGTGGAGGGGGTTTTGGGGATCTGGGGGGATCTGCTTGCTGACGTCCGTGTTCATTGCCGCTGTTTCGCTTGCCCTTTTCTGGATGGCCGCCTTCACGCTGTGGTGGCAGATGCACGCCTGGCGCACGCCCGAGGTGCTCGCCTCCACCCGGTTCGGCAGACCCGACGGGGACGAGCACGTCTCCTTCTCGCTGCTGGTGCCGGCACGGCACGAGCAGGCCGTGCTGGACCACACCATCCAGCGGCTGTTGGAGTCCACGCACACCGACTACGAGATCATCGTGATCGTGGGGCACGACGACCCCGGGACCACCGAGGTGGCCGAGGCGGCCGCCGCCCGTGACCCGCGGGTGCGGGTCGTCGTCGACACCCACGAGAAGAAGAACAAGCCGAAGGCCATGAACACGGCGCTGCCGCACTGCCGCGGCGACGTCGTCGGGGTCTTCGACGCCGAGGACCAGGTCCACCCGGAGCTCCTCGCCCACGTCGACCACGCCTTCCGGACGACCGGCGCCGACGTCGTCCAGGGCGGGGTCCAGCTCATCAACTTCCACTCCAGTTGGTACGCGCTGCGCAACTGCCTGGAGTACTTCTTCTGGTTCCGCTCCCGGCTGCACCTGCACGCGCAGAAGGGGTTCATCCCGCTCGGCGGCAACACCGTCTTCGTGCGCACCGATGTGCTCAGGGAGGCCGACGGCTGGGATCCCAACTGCCTGGCCGAGGACTGCGATCTGGGTGTCCGGCTGTCGTCCGTCGGCAAGAAGGTCGTCGTCGCCTACGACTCCGACATGGTGACCCGCGAGGAGACCCCGGGCTCCCTGATGTCGCTGCTCAAGCAGCGGACCCGGTGGAACCAGGGCTTCCTGCAGGTCTACCGGAAGAAGGACTGGCGTCAACTCCCGGGCTTCGGGCAGCGGTTGCTGGCCCGCTACACCCTGATGACGCCGTTCCTGCAGGCGTTCTCCGGCGTGATCATCCCGCTGAACGCGGCGGTCGCGTTCTTCCTGGACGTGCCCGTCGGGATCGCCTTCCTCACCTTCCTGCCGCTGGTCACGGCGGCTGTCACCTTCGTCTTCGAGGTCGTCGGACTGCACGACTTCGGCAAGCAGTACGGACTGCGCGTCCGGCTCGTCCACTACCTCAAGCTGGTCGTGGGCGGCCCCTTCTACCAGGTCCTCCTCGCCGGAGCCGCGATCCGCGCCGTCTGGCGCGAGCAACGCGGCCGCAACGACTGGGAGTTGACCAGCCATGTCGGCGCGCATCTGAACGACACGGCGGTAATCCGAGAGGACGTCCCTGCGTGACCTCCACCCTTCCCGCGGTGACCACCCCGAAGGTCCCCGCGCAGCGCCGGCCTGTGCCCGAGACCGCTGCGACCGACCCCGCGGCCCCGCCGCGGCGCCTGCGTTCCTCCCGTCCCGACCTCGTCCTGTGCGGCCTGCTGCTCGTGGCGATCCTCGTCGTGCAGGGCTGGAACATCGCCGACTACCCGACCCTCAGCGACGACGAGGGCACCTACCTCGCCCAGGCCTGGGCGGTCCAGCAGGGCAGGGGACTCGCCCACTACACCTACTGGTACGACCATCCGCCGCTCGGCTGGATCCAGATCGCCCTGCTGACCTGGATCCCGTCCTGGCTGAGTCCCGGCTCGATGACCGTCGGCTCCATGCGCGTGGCGATGCTGGTCGTCTCCGCGGTCAGCGCGGTCCTCGTCTACGTCCTGGCCCGCCGCCTGGCGCTGCCCCGCTGGGCCGCCGGCCTCGCGATGGCCCTCTTCGGTCTCTCGCCGCTCTCCGTCGTCCTGCAGCGCGAGATCTTCCTCGACAACATCGCGGTGATGTGGGCGCTGCTCGCCTTCACCCTCGCCGCGTCCCCGAGCCGTCACCTCTGGCACCACTTCGGCGCGGGCCTCGCCGCCGCGACGGCCGTGCTCACCAAGGAGACGATGCTCGTCGTCCTGCCGGCCCTGTTCGTCACCATGTGGCGGCACAGCCACCGGGACACCCGGAAGTTCGCGCTCACCGGCGCCGTCACCGCCTGCCTGCTGATCGGCTTCAGCTATCCCCTGTTCGCGCTGCTCAAGGGCGAGTTGTTCCCCGGTGGCGGACACGTCTCCCTCTGGCAGGGCATCACGTACCAGATGACCAGGCCCGGTTCGGGCTTCATCCTGAACCACGGCTCCGGCTCCTGGGGCGTCCTGCACTCCTGGCTCTACTACGACCGGATCCTGCCCCTCGGCGGTCTCGCCGGCGCGCTGCTGCTGGTGGCCACCTGGCGCTGGTCGGTCACCTCCCGCGCGCTGGCCGGCCCGGCCCTGACGATCGCGATCCTCACCGCGCTCGCCCTGCGCCCCAACGGCTACCTGCCCGCGATGTACGTCATCCAGGCGCTGCCCTTCCTCGCCCTGGTCCTCGCCGGCGGCACCGCCTCCGTCGCGCACGCCGTCCTGCGCCGGTGGCGCCGTCCCGACGAGCTGCGGTGGCGGACGAACGGCCGGTACGCCCTCGCCGCCGTCCTCGCCCTCGCGGCCGGCGCCTACGTCGTCCCGAAGTGGTACGACGGTGACCGTACCGCCGTCACCGCCGACGCCAACGCCCCCTACCGGGCCGCCTCCACATGGCTGACCACGAAGGTCGACGACCCGAAGGGCACCCGCGTCCTCGTCGACGACGCGCTCTGGCTGGACCTCGTGCACGCCGGGTACCGGCCCGGGCTCGGCGTCATCTGGTTCTACAAGGCCGACCTCGACCCGGCCGTGACGAAGACGATGCCGCACGGCTGGAAGGACCTCGACTACGTGGTCGCCTCCCCGACGGTGCGGCGCGACGCGGTGAACCTGCCCAACGTCAAGGCGTCCCTCGAGCACTCGACCCCGGTCGCCACCTTCGGCACCGGAGCGGACCGGATCGAGATCCGGCGGATCCAGACCAGCTCAGCGGCTGCCGGAGGTGCCGGATGACCCACGAGTACACCGCACGCGTCCCGGAGGTCCGGGCCGCCGAGGTCCCCGAACCCGGGGCGGTCACCATCGTCGTACCGACGTTCAACGAGTCCGCGAACGTCCGTGAACTGCTGCACCAGATCACCGAGTCGGTGCCCGCCCGGCTGCCCTGCGAGGTCGTCTTCGTGGACGACTCCACCGACGACACCCCCGAGGTCATCCACGAGGCCGCCCGGGACTGCCCTTTCCCGGTGACCGTGCTGCACCGGGACGAGCCGGTCGGCGGGCTCGGGGGCGCCGTCGTCGAGGGCATGCGGGCGGCCGGGTCGGACTGGATCGTCGTCATGGACGGCGACTGCCAGCATCCGCCGTCGCTGGTACCGGAGTTGGTGGCCACCGGTGAGCGGGCCCACGCAGGGCTCGTGGTCGCCTCCCGGTACATCAAGGGCGGCAGCCGGGCCGGGCTGGCCGGCAGCTACCGGGTGGCCGTGTCGCGGGGCGCGACCTGGCTGACCAAGGCGCTCTTCCCGCGCAGGCTGCGCGGCATCAGCGACCCGATGAGCGGCTTCTTCGCGATCCGGCGTGCCGACATCGCGGCGGACACGCTCAAGCCGCTCGGCTACAAGATCCTCCTGGAGCTGGCGGTGCGCAGCCGCCCCCGCCAGGTCACCGAGGTGCCGTTCGTCTTCCAGGACCGTTTCGCGGGCGAGTCCAAGTCCAGTGCGCGGGAGGGCCTGCGCTTCCTGCGCCATCTGGTCGGCCTGCGCACCGCCTCGCCGGTCGCCCGCATGCTGGCCTTCGGCCTGATCGGCGCGAGCGGGTTCCTCCCCAACCTCGTCGGGCTGTGGGCGCTGACCAGGGCGGGGATGCACTACGTCCCGGCCGAGATCATCGCCAACCAGTTCGGCGTCGCCTGGAACTTCGTCCTCATCGAGCAGCTGCTGTTCCGCGAACGCCGGCAGCACCGCCGCTGGTGGGACCGCGTCGGCCGGTTCGCGCTGCTCGCCAACGCCGACCTGGTGCTGCGCATCCCGCTGATCACCCTGTTCGTGCACCGGTTCGGCATGGGGGCCCTGTCCGCCACCGCGCTCGCCCTGGTGACGACCTTCGTCCTGCGCTTCGTCGGGACCGAGGCGCTGGTCTACCTCCCGCGCAGGGGGCGCGGGAAAGGCACCGCTGCAAGGAGAGCCGTGTGACGTACCGCCGAAGAACGACCGCGCTGCTCGGGGTGGGGGCCCTGACCGCCGGTCTGCTGCTCACCTCGCCCCAGGCGGCCCAGGCCGCCAACCTCATCACCAACCCGGGCTTCGAGACCGCCGGTTCGGGCGACATGCCGTACTGCTGGGAGAAGTCCGGCTGGGGCGACAACGACTTCACCTTCGAGACCACCTCGGACGCCCACTCCGGGTCCAAGGCCATGAAGGTCACGCTGACCCGGCGGGTCGACGGCGACCGCAAGGCCATGATCCTGGAGACCTCCGACTGCGCGCCGGCCGTGACGGTGGGCAAGCAGTACGACCTCGGGCTCTGGTACAAGACGACCACCCCGGACGCCAACATCACCCTGTTCCGGCACGACGCCACGGCCGGCTGGCAGTACTGGACCGACCTCAAGACGCTGGACATGCAGTCGAGTTGGACGCAGGCCACGGTCCGCACGCCCCAGATCCCGGCCGGCACCGACCGCATCACCTGGGGTGTCTCCGTCTACGGCACCGGCTCGGCGACCACCGACGACTACACGATGGACCAGGTCACCGACCCGGTCCCGCCCGCGACCTGCACGGCCACCGCGGACCAGTGCGCCAACGGCCGCTGGGACGTGCTGCCCACGCAGAACCCGGTGCGCTCCATGCACTCCGTCGTCCTCAACAACGGCAAGGTGCTGCTGATCGCCGGCTCCGGCAACAGCGAGGAGCAGTTCAACGCGGGGACGTTCACCAGCGCCGTCTACAACCCGGCGGACGGGACGTACAAGGTCATCCCGACGCCGAAGGACATGTTCTGCTCGGGCCACATCCAGCTCCAGGACGGGCGAGTCCTGGTGCTCAGTGGCAACAAGGCGTTCCCGGCGGCGGACGGTTCGCACGGCTACGAGGGCTACAAGGACTCGTACATCTTCGACCCGGTGACCGAGACCTACAGCAAGACCAACGACCTCAACGACGGCCACTGGTACCCGTCGGCGACCGAGCTCGGCAACGGTGACGTCGTCTCCTTCGGCGGCCTGCGCGAGGACTCGACCGGTTCGGTGACCACCGAGTACTGGTCCAACACCCAGCAGCAGTGGCTGCCGCTGTGGAAGGTCAACCAGACCTGGTCGTACTGGGGCCTGTACCCGTCGATGATCCTGATGCAGGACGGCCGGCTGTTCTACTCGGGCAGCCATGTCTTCGGCAACAACATCCCCGGCACCGGCTCGGCGATCTACGACTACAACGCCAACACGATCACGCAGGTCCCGGGCCTGCAGAACAAGGACCAGCGGGACCAGTCGGCGAGCGTGCTGCTGCCGCCCGCGCAGGACCAGAAGGTCCTCACCATCGGCGGCGGCAACATCGACTCCAACCCGGACGCCAACCGCCTGACCGACGTGATCGACCTGAAGCAGGCCAACCCGTCGTACGTCGCCGGCCCTCCGCTTCCGCAGGGCACGGTCGACCTCGGCAACGGCCCGGTCCCGGAGACCGGCAACCAGGGCAAGATGTACGTCTCCGCGGTCCTGCTGCCCGACGGCAAGGTACTGGAGACCGGCGGCGCGCTGCACAACCGCGCCAACCCCGTGTACGAGTCCTCGCTCTACGACCCGCAGTCCAACACCTTCGACCCGGTGGCCGCGGACCCGCAGGCCCGCGGCTACCACTCCTCCGCGTTCCTGCTGCCCGACGGCCGGGTGATGGCGACCGGCGACAACCCGGGCAACGGCACCTGGAACCACAACGTGTCGATCTACACCCCGCCCTACCTGCTCAAGGGCGAGCGTCCGACGATCACGTCGATGATCAACACCGAGTGGCACTACGGCGACACCCAGCGGATCACCGTCGACCACGCCATCGTCAAGGCCGAGTTGATCCGTCCGGCCGCCGTCACGCACTCCTCCGACCCCAACCAGCGGTTCGTGGACCTGCCGCTGTCGGTGGACGGGGACAACGTCGACCTGAACGTCACCAACAACCCGAACGTGGCGCCGCCCGGCTGGTACATGCTCTTCGCGGTCGACGCCAACGGCGTGCCGTCCGTGGCCAAGTGGGTGCATCTGGAGGGTCCGCAGGCGCTGAGCGCGAACACCGCCGCCGCCCACGTCCACTCCTTCGCCGACTCCCTCTCGGGCAAGGTGACCGGACCCGGCAAGAGGCGCACCTCGCAGAAGGTCCCGGTCACCATCTCCGGCTGCGACCGGCACTACGGCTCGATCAACGTGTGCGTGCCGACCGTCTTCCCGACGAACGTGCAGCGCACCACGGCCGCCCGCTGCGCCTGGCTGAAGGCGAACGACTACGGCCGTCTGAAGGTCAACGGCGGTGACGACCCCCTCGGCCTCGACCCGAACAGGGACGGCATCGCCTGCGGAAAGGGGGACGTCCGCCGACGCTAACCGGCGAACTCCGCGAGGGCGCGCTCCACGATGGCCACCAGCTGCTCGTGGTGCGCGCCCTTCCAGTACG
Organism: Streptomyces sp. NPDC101152; assembly: GCF_044768275.1. Classification (NCBI taxonomy): domain Bacteria; kingdom Bacillati; phylum Actinomycetota; class Actinomycetes; order Kitasatosporales; family Streptomycetaceae; genus Streptomyces; species Streptomyces sp. NPDC101152. The sequence continues at coordinate 50,322 of NZ_JBIWPO010000001.1, forward strand.
CCCGCCCGCACTCCCGGCACTGCGCGAAGACGTCGTACGACCGCTGTGTGCCGCCGTGCAGCTGGTCCGCGACCTCGTCCTTGGTGGCCTCCTTCAGCAGGCCGTTGCAGGCGGTGCAGCGCGTCCACGGCCGCAGTTCGGGCCGGAACCGGTCCAGGACGTCCTTCAGCTGGTCCTCGGGGCGGGTGCTGTAGACGTAGGCGCCGGCCCACAGTTCGCGGCGCCGCAGCAGGCCCCGGTCGCGGCTGAGCAGGACCCGCTGCTCGGCGGCGGAGAGGGCGGCGAGGGCGGGGTCGCCGAGGTCCGTCGACTCGTACGCCGTGTCCACGCCCAGCAGCCGCAGCCGACGGGCGAGGGTGCCGAGATGGACGTCGAGCAGGAAGCGCAGGGGAGCGCCGGGGACCCGCTGGGGGCGTCCGACGGGCCGCACCTCCACCGAGTCGCCGGCGGAGGCGACGTACGACGTCGGTACCTCGCGGCCGTCGACCCACAGGGAGCCGACCTCGGTCAGCGGGACACCGGCCGACTCGACGACGTGGCCGAGGCTGGAGACGCCGTCGGTGACGAGGGTGCGGCGCGGCCCGCGCGCGACGAACAGGGCCAGGTCGGGGGCGAACTCGACGTGGATCTCGGGACCGTTCACCCGGTCAGGATGGCATGTCGGAGGGCGCGGGGCTCAGGGGTTTCGGGAGGACAGGCCGTGCTCCAGGACGTCCAGGGCGCGGTCCAGCAGGGTGCGGAGGTCGTCCTCGAAGTCGTTCTCCGCCCAGGCCAGCGTGGCCTCCATCAGGCCGCCGACGAGGGACCTCGCGCAGACCCGCACCTCGACGCTGTCGGCGTCCAGACCGGTGCGCTCGGCGAGGACCGCGCGGAGCAGTCGTCCCCGCTCCGCCATGCTCTCGGCCACCCGGGAGCGGACGGCGGGGACCTCGACCGCGAGGCGGGCCCGCATCCGGACCACTTCCGGATCCTCGGCCATCAGCGCGTCCGTTGCCAGGCGCGTCACGTGCCGCATCGAGTCCATCCACGGCTCGCCCACCGGCCGGGCGCGCAACTCCTCGAGCAACAGCGGGTCGTGCTCGTCCGCGAGGACGATGTCCTCCTTGGCCGGGAAGTACCGCAGGACGGTCGACGGCGACACCTCGGCGCGCTCGGCGATCTGCTCGACCGTCGTGGCCTCGTACCCCTGCTCCTTGATCAACGCGTGGGTCGCGGCCCGGATCGCCTCGCGGGTCTTGGTCTTCTTGCGCTCGCGCAGGCCCGGTCGGGGGCGGTCGGCCGGGGCAGAGGTGGGGGCGGGCATGGACGCCATTGTCCGGCACCCGCCCGCCCGCGCGTGCGAGAGCCGACGGCTAGCCGTGCTGGTACGCCACCAGCGAGATCCCCACGTAGTGGGCGATGAAGGCGGCCAGGGTGAAGGAGTGGAAGACCTCGTGGAAGCCGAACCAGCGCGGTGACGGGTTCGGCCGCTTGATGCCGTAGATCACGCCGCCCGCGCTGTAGAGCAGGCCGCCCACGATGACCAGGACCAGGACGGCGATGCCGCCGGTGCGCATGAAGTCGGGCAGGAAGAAGACGGCCGCCCAGCCCATGGCGATGTAGCAGGGGGTGTAGAGCCAGCGCGGGGCGCCGACCCAGAAGACGCGGAAGACTATCCCCGCCGCGGCCGCCGCCCAGATGCCCCACAGCAGCCACTGCCCCTTCGCGCCGGGCAGCAGCAGCATCGTCAGCGGGGTGTAGGTGCCGGCGATGATCAGGAAGATGTTGGCGTGATCCAGGCGGCGCAGCACGCCGTCCATCCGGGGGCTCCAGTTGCCCCGGTGGTACAGCGCGCTCACGCCGAACAGCAGGCAGGCCGTCAGGGCGAAGATCCCGCAGGCGATGCGCCCTCTGGTCGAGTGCGCCAGGGCGGTCAGGACCAGGCCCGAGACCAGGGCCGCCGGGAACATGCCCAGGTGCAGCCAGCCGCGGAGCTTCGGTTTGATCGGCTCGGCGAGCTGCTGGGCGTGCTGTTTGATCTGGTGCGGGATGGAGGGCGCCTCGGCACCGTGGCCGGCGACCGGCGTGTCCGAGGGCGCGTCGGGTACGGGCGCTGTCATGCCTCGCATCGTACCTACGGGACCGTAAGTTACGGATCAGAGCGGGTCGAGAACCGACGAAGAGTGGCCATCATCTCACGCACGTTCGGGCCCCCGCGCTTCCAGCGCAAAGAAACGGTCTCTTGAACCCTAGGTGCACGCAAATAAACGCGTCGGGCACAAAAGGCACGTGACGATCCCCACTCCGCTCACCTGTGAGGCCCTCTGGACATATGGGCACTCGCGTCGGATGATCAAATGAGTGCGGTCGGCACCGGATGAGCGCTGAAGATCCAGCCACGAAGCATCCGGGTCGCAGCCCCCACGGGGCCTCCAAACAAAAAATCCCTCATTTAGGAGCAATCGTGGCGCGCGACAACGCGGCTCCCACCGTCATCCCCACCCACCACAAGGAACTGGTCTCGTGGGTGAACGAGATCGCCGAACTGACCCAACCGGACAGCGTGGTCTGGTGTGACGGATCCGAGGCCGAGTACGAGCGACTGTGCGGGGAGCTCGTCTCGAAAGGCACCTTCAAGAAGCTCGACCCGATCAAGCGCCCCAACTCGTACTACGCGGCCTCCGACCCGACCGACGTCGCGCGCGTCGAGGACCGGACCTTCATCTGCTCCGAGAAGGAGGAGGACGCGGGCCCGACGAACCACTGGAAGGACCCCGCGGAGATGCGGGAGATCTTCACCGGTGAGGAGGGCGTCTTCCGGGGCTCGATGAAGGGCCGGACGATGTACGTCGTCCCGTTCTGCATGGGCCCGCTCGGCTCGGACCTGTCCGCGATCGGCGTCGAGATCACCGACTCCGCCTATGTCGCCGTGTCCATGCGCACCATGACCCGCATGGGACAGCCGGTCCTCGACGAGCTCGGCTCCGACGGCTTCTTCGTCAAGGCCGTGCACACGCTGGGCGCCCCGCTGGCCGAGGGCGAGGCGGACGTACCGTGGCCGTGCAACTCCACCAAGTACATCTCGCACTTCCCCGAGAGTCGCGAGATCTGGTCCTACGGCTCCGGGTACGGCGGCAACGCCCTGCTCGGCAAGAAGTGCTACGCCCTGCGCATCGCGTCCGTCATGGCCCGCGACGAGGGCTGGCTGGCCGAGCACATGCTCATCCTGAAGCTCACCCCGCCGACCGGCGAGTCCAAGTACGTGGCGGCGGCCTTCCCCTCGGCCTGCGGCAAGACCAACCTCGCCATGCTGGAGCCCACGGTCTCCGGCTGGACCGTGGAGACCATCGGCGACGACATCGCCTGGATGCGCTTCGGCGAGGACGGCCGGCTGTACGCCATCAACCCCGAGGCCGGCTTCTTCGGCGTCGCGCCCGGCACGGGTGAGCACACCAACGCCAACGCGATGAAGACGCTGTGGGGCAACTCGGTCTTCACCAACGTGGCGTTGACGGACGACGACGACATCTGGTGGGAGGGCATGACGGAGGAGACCCCGGCCCACCTCACCGACTGGAAGGGCAACGACTGGACGCCGGAGTCCGGCACCCCGGCCGCCCACCCCAACGCCCGCTTCACCGTGCCGGCCTCGCAGTGCCCGATCATCGCGCCCGAGTGGGAGGACCCCAAGGGCGTGCCGATCTCGGCGATCCTCTTCGGCGGCCGGCGCGCGTCCGCCGTCCCGCTGGTGACCGAGTCCTTCGACTGGAACCACGGTGTCTTCCTCGGCGCCAACGTGGCCTCCGAGAAGACCGCCGCCGCCGAGGGCAAGGTCGGCGAACTGCGCCGGGACCCCTTCGCCATGCTGCCGTTCTGCGGCTACAACATGGGCGACTACATGGGGCACTGGATCGACGTGGCCAAGGACAAGGACCAGTCCAAGCTGCCGAAGATCTACTACGTCAACTGGTTCCGCAAGAACGACGAGGGCAAGTTCGTCTGGCCCGGGTTCGGCGAGAACAGCCGCGTCCTGAAGTGGATCGTGGAGCGCCTGGACGGCAAGGCCGAGGGCGTCGAGACGCCGATCGGCATCCTGCCGGCCAAGGGTGCCCTCGACACGAAGGGTCTCGAACTGTCCGAGTCCGACCTCGACTTCCTGCTGACGGTCGACAGGGACGTGTGGCGCGAGGAGGCCTCCCTGATCCCCGAGCACCTCAACACGTTCGGCGACCACACGCCGAAGGAACTGTGGGACGAGTACCGGGCACTGGTCCAGCGCCTGGGCTGACACCCCGTATGAGACTCCGCGGCCGGTCGGGATGCCCTGACCAGCGACCGTGACGACCGGCCGCGGAACAACCGGCGAGGCCCCACACAACGACGTGAGGGGTCCCAGGCCTGTCGTTGCCACCCGTCCGCCCCGACGAAACGGCAACGACAGGCCTTCGCTGCAACGCGCCCCACAGGGGGCGCGGGGCTGTATCGATTTGCGGCTCCGCCGCGTGGGCGCGACAAGCCACAACGAACCTGCAGCCGCCCAACGACACGAACCCCTATGGCGACTAGGCACCGCACCACAGACCACCGGCACTGAACAACCCGGCGTGACAAAAGCACGCCGCTCAAGCCAACACAGTGTGTGGCGCCCGGTCCGCGCGTCGCTGCGGGTGCACGCGGACCGGGGCCGTCAAGAGGAGCCCGAAGGGCTCAGCGCGACGCGAGCTCGCGAGGCTCGAGAGCCTCACGGTGCGCATCCATACGTTCCGCCGAGAGGATCGCCGCCGCCGTGTCCGCCCGCGACGCCGCCACCACCAGCGCCCGCCCCGCGAGGGCGTGCGCCCGCTCGTGCAGGGTGGTGAGGTCGGTCCCGGCCGGTGCCACGGACATGCGGACCGGCGTCACGCCGCCCCGCAGCCGGGCCACCTGCTCGGCGAGCCGCTCGGCCGCCTCGTCCAGGTCGGCGGAGGGCGCCGCCGACCGCAACTCGTCCGTGACCGCGAGCAGGGCCGCGAGATGTCCCGCGAGCTGGATGTCCAGCTCCTCCTCGCGGGAGCGGTGCGGGAAGTCCGAGGTCGTGCCGGCCATCGTGCTGTGGACCGACTTGGTGCGGATCGGCTCGTACATGGGATGGCCTCCAGAAGCTGTCAGGAACCCATCCTAGCTTAGATTGCGTCTAAAGTTGAGGGAACGGAAAAGATCGTGGGCCGAAGAGGTTTAAGGCTGGCCGTAGCCGTCCAGGAAGCGCCCGATCCGGCCCACGGCGTCGCGCAGATCCGTCACCGTCGGCAGGGTCACCACCCGGAAGTGATCGGGTTCGGGCCAGTTGAAGCCGGAACCCTGGACGACCATGATCTTCTCGCTGCGCAGCAGGTCCAGCACCATCCGCCGGTCGTCCTTGATCTTGAACACCTTGGGATCGAGCCGCGGGAACAGGTACAGCGCCCCCTTGGGCCGTACGCAGCTCACCCCCGGGATCTGTGTGAGCAGCTCGTACGCCGTGTCCATCTGCTCCTTCAGGCGCCCGCCCGGCAGCACCAGGTCGTTGATGGACTGCCGCCCGCTGAGCGCGGCCACGACCCCGTGCTGACCGGGCATGTTCGCGCACAGCCGCATGTTCGCCAGGATCGTCAGGCCCTCGATGTAGGAGTCGGCGTGCGCGCGCGGCCCGGAGATCGACATCCAGCCCACCCGGTAGCCGGCCACCCGGTACGCCTTCGACATGCCGTTGAAGGTGAGGGTCAGCAGGTCCGGGGCCACCGCGGCCGTCGGGGTGTGCGCGGCGCCGTCGTAGAGGATCTTGTCGTAGATCTCGTCGGAGCAGACCAGCAGGTTGTGGCGGCGGGCGATGTCGGTGAGCCCCTTGATCATCGCCTCGTCGTAGACGGCCCCCGTCGGGTTGTTGGGGTTGATGATGACGATCGCCTTGGTGCGGTCGGTGACCTTGCGCTCGATGTCCGCGAGGTCGGGCATCCAGTCGGCCTGCTCGTCGCACCGGTAGTGCACGGCCGTACCGCCGGAGAGCGAGACGGCGGCGGTCCACAGCGGGTAGTCGGGGGCGGGGACCAGCACCTCGTCGCCGTCGTCCAGCAGGCCCTGCATGGCCATCACGATCAGCTCGGAGACGCCGTTGCCGATGAAGACGTGCTCGACGTCCGTCTCGATGCCGAGGGTCTGGTTGTGCATGACGACCGCGCGACGGGCGGCCAGCAGGCCCTTCGCGTCGCCGTAGCCGTGCGCCGTCGAGACGTTGCGGAGGATGTCCTCCAGGATCTCCGGGGGGCACTCGAAGCCGAACGCCGCCGGGTTGCCGGTGTTCAGCTTGAGGATCCGATGCCCGGCCGCCTCGAGCCGCATCGCCTCCTCGAGCACCGGGCCCCGGATCTCGTAACAGACGTTGGCGAGCTTGGTCGACTGGATCACCTGCATGTCTGGGAGCTTACGGCCCGGTAACGCCTCGTGGACCGTGTTTTCCACCACGCGAGACGCGTCGGTTTGGGCTGTTATCGCCCGTGGCTGGCTCAGCAGTCCCATCCGCCCCTGACGTGGGTGCCGCCCAGCCCCCCATCGGGGGCATCGAAATCCGCCAACCGTGGTCCTGAAACGCCTCCTTGTCCGGGCATCCCCCTCAGTTCACAATGCGCATGACAAATTCAGTCGCAAGAGGGGACCCCCACATGAAAAAGCCTCTCGGCGCCGTCGTCACCGCCCTGGTACTCGCCGGGGCCGGCGCGGCACCGGCGGTCGCGGCGCCCGCGCCGGCCCCGACGATCAAGGCCGTCACCTTCGCCGGCACCGTCTCGCTGAGCAACTGCTCCGGCTCCGTCATCCGCTTCCCGAGCTCCGCGGACAGCGACCCGGCGCTCGTCCTGACCAACGGCCACTGCCTGGAGACCGGCTTCCCCGCGGCCGGCGAGGTCATCACCGGCCAGTCCTCCAGCCGTACCTTCGGCCTGCTGAACTCGGCCGGCAGCAAGGTCGCCACGCTCCGCGCCAACCAGGTCGTCTACTCGACGATGACCGACACGGACGTCACGATCTACCGCCTGACGACCACGTACTCCGCGATCAAGAGCTCCTACGGCATCAGCCCGCTGACCCTGCAGGACACCCACCCGGCCGCCGGTACCGCCATCACGGTCGCCTCCGGCTACTGGAAGCGGACCTACGCCTGCGACATCGACGGGTTCGTCTACCGCCTCCAGGAGGGCGACTGGACCTGGAAGGACTCGGTCCGCTACACCTCCGCCTGCCAGACCATCGGCGGCACCTCGGGCTCCCCGGTGATCGACAACGCCACCGGCAAGGTCGTCGCCGTCAACAACACCGGCAACGAGGACGGCGAGCGCTGCACGGAGAACAACCCGTGCGAGGTCGACGCGAGCGGCAACGTCACCGTCCGCCAGGGCATCAACTACGCCGAGGAGACCTACCAGATCCCGGCCTGCTTCACCACCGGCAACAAGCTGAACCTGGGCGCCAGCGGGTGCGTGCTGCCCAAGCCGTAGCTCAGGCCGGGGTGGCGTTCCGTCGCACGGGACTGCGACGGACCGCCCGTCCCGCCAGCACGTCCGTGCGCCGCCCGTCCTCGATCACCGGCTTCCCGTCCACGAAGACGTACGGAATGCCCGTCGGCAGGGTGCGCGGCTCCTCGAAGGTCGCCCCCGGTGCCACCGTCGCCGGATCGAACAGCACCAGGTCGGCCCGGTACCCCTCGCGGACCAGGCCCCGGTCGGGCAGCCGCAGCCGCGCCGCCGGTCGCGAGGTGAGGTGCGCGACGCACTCCTCCAGCGACAGCACCTCCAACTCCCGCACATACCGCCCGAGATACCGCGGGAAGGTGCCGTAGCCCCGCGGATGCGGCTTGCTTCCCTGCAGGATGCCGTCCGAGCCGCCGGTGTGGACGGGGTGCCGCATGATCTGCCGGACGTTCTCCTCGTGACCGACGTGCTGGAGGATGGTCGTGCCGAGCCGGTCCGTCAGGAGCAGGTGCCGGGCGGTGGTCCAGGGGGTCTCGCCGCGCGCGTCCGCCGACTGCCGGACCGTACGGCCGACGAAGTCCGCCAGGGCGGGGTCCGTCACGCCGGAGATCTCGACCGTGTCCCAGTCGACCGGCACGCCGTGACAGCCGTCCGAGCCGACGGCCTCCAGGTGGTGCCGGACGCGGTCGGCCGTGTCGTCGTCCGCCAGCCGCTTGAGGACCGCCTCAGGTCCGCCCTCGTTCGCCCAACTGGGCAGCAGCGCCACGAGGGTGGTGGAGCCGGGGGTGTAGGGGTACGTGTCGAGGGTGATGTCCGCCCCGGAGGCGAGCGCCTCGTCCAGCAGCGTCAGCAGCTCGGGCGCGCGCCCCTCGTTCACGCCGAAGTTCATGGTGGCGTGGGCGAGATGGAGGGAGCAGCCCGCCTCGCGGGTCAGGGCCACCATCTCCGCGTACGCCTCCAGCGCCCCGGCGCCGTAGGAGCGGTGGTGCGGGCAGTAGTAGCCGCCGTACCGCGCCACCACCCGGCACAGTTCGGTCAGTTCGGCGTCCTTGGCGTACATGCCGGGCGTGTAGGTCAGCCCCGACGACATGCCGACCGCGCCCTGCTCCAGCCCCTCGGCGACCAGCTCCCGCATCCGGTCCAGCTCCCGGGGCGTCGCCTCGCGGTCCTCCCAGCCGACGGCGAGCATCCGGACCGTGCCCTGCGGAACGAGATAGGCGGCGTTGACGGCGATGCCCCGGTCGAGCCGGTCCAGGTATTCGCCGACCGACCGCCAGTCGAAGTCGACGTCGTCTCCGTGCCCGTTCCAGCCGGTGATCGCGGTGCGCACCTCGGCGAGGGTGCGGTCGTCGACGGGGGCGTACGACAGCCCGTCCTGGCCCAGGACCTCGAGGGTGACCCCCTGGGCCGCCTTCGCGCTGTGGTCGGGGTCCCGGAGGAGAGCCAGGTCGCTGTGAGCGTGCATGTCGATGAAGCCGGGGGAGAGGACCAGGCCCTCGGCGTCCAGCTCCCGCATGGCCTTGGGGCGCAGGCAGCCGGCCGCGGCCGCCTCCTTCACGATCGAGACGATCCTGCCGCCGTCGACCACCACGTCCGCCCGGTACGACGGCTCGCCGCTGCCGTCCACGACGTCCGCGTCCCGGATGACGAGCTCCTCCATCGCAGGCTCCCTCTAGAAGAACGTACGGATGTAGTCGACGACCGTGCCGTCCGCCTCGACCAGCGGGATCAGCTGCCACTTGTCGAAGGACGTGCACGGGTGGGACAGGCCCATCCCCACCCAGTCTCCGACCTCCAGGTCCGCCTCGCCGGTCGTCCGCAGCCACGCGTGCTGGTCGGACAGACCGGTCACCTCGACGCCGGTCGCCGGGCGCTCGGTGCCGTCCCGGCGGATCACCTGGGCGAAGGGCAGGTCGAGGTCGTGGGCCGCGTCCCGCTTGCCCGCGTTGACGAAGGCCTGCTCGGCGGTGGGGCGGGAGACGACCTGCGCCCAGAGGCGGAACGCCGGCTCCAGCGCGCCCTCCTCGGGGACCCGGTTGAAGGGCGTGAGCCTGCGGTAGTGGCCGTCGTCGTGCGAGACGTACGCGCCGGACCGCAGCAACTTCAGGACGGGCGAGGAGAGTTCGGGGATCTGGTCGAACACGTCGGCCACCGCGTCGAACCAGGCGCTGCCGCCCGCGCTGACGACGATCTCGTCCAGCCCCTCGAACCGCCCTGCCTTGTCGAAGTCGACCGCCAGGGCCACCAGGCGCCGCAGCCAGGCGTGCACTCGCTCCGGATCGGCCCGCGGCACCTCGCCCTCGTACCCCGCGACCCCGACGAGCCGCAGCGTACGGGTGCCGGCCACCGCGTCGGCGACGGCGGCGCACTCCGCCTCCGTACGCACCCCGGTACGGGCCCCCTCGCCCGCGCCGAGCTCCACGACGACGTCCAGCGGGCGGCCCGCGCCTTCCAGTGCCGCGTCCATGAGCTCGACCCCGCGCACGGAGTCGACGTAACAGATGAACCGGAAGTCCGGGTCGGCGTCGAGTTCGCGCGAGATCCAGCGCAGGGCGGCGGGGTCCACGAGTTCGTTCGCGAGGAAGACGCGCCGGACGCCGAAGGCGCGCCCGACCCGCACCTGGTGCGGCACCGCGAGCGTGATGCCCCAGGCGCCGCGCTCGATCTGCTGCTGGAACAGCTGGGGCGCCATGGTGGTCTTGCCGTGCGGGGCGAAGGCGAGGCCGTGGCGGGCGGCGTACGTCTCCATCAGCGCGAGGTTGTGCTCCAGGCGCTCGGCGGACAGCGCGAGCACCGGGGTTGCGAAGCCGTCGGTGAAGAGGTTGCGGCGCTGGGCGGCCAGCTCGCCGACGGTGAGGCCGTCGGCGTCCGGGGGGAGGCCCTTGAAGCGGTGGTCCACGCGTTCCCCGGCGAGGTGCGCGAGGGCTTCGGAGGGGTTGTCGGCGGGCATGAGGCCTCCCTGATCCGGCCCGTTGCAGTATCTGCAACGTTCATTGCGTATGTCGCTCCCTGCTGTCTAACATCTCGGCGAACGCGGGGTCAACGGAGCCGTCCCCGCAGCCGACCCGGGAGCCACCACCATCGTGACCGCCAGCGCAGCCAGCAGTACCGGCGAGGGCGTGGACGTCGTCACGCTCGGCGAGTCCATGGTCACCTTCCTGCCGTCCCGTCCGGGCCGCCTCGCCGACGTGCCGTCCTTCGACCGGGCCATCGGCGGCGCGGAGTCCAACGTGGCCTGTGTCCTGGCGGCGGCCGGTCACACCGTGCGGTGGGTGAGCCGGGTGGGCGCCGACGGCTTCGGCGACCACCTGGTGAAGACGATCGGCGGCCACGGCGTCGACGTGTCCGCGGTGGGCCGTGACCCGGTCCGCCCGACCGGCGTCTACTTCCGCACTGCCGGCGACCGGGCGACGGACGCGCACGAGGTGGCGTACTACCGCGCCGGCTCGGCGGCGTCCGCGATGACCGTGAGGAACGTCGACCTGGAGGCGGTGCGCGCGGGCCGGGTCCTGCACCTGTCGGGGATCACGGCGGCGCTGTCCGCGGGGTGCCGGGACCTGCTGCTCGAACTGACGGCACCACGTCCTGGGCGTCCGCTGGTCTCCTTCGACGTGAACCACCGGCCGGGACTGTGGCCGCACTCGGGCGGCGCACGCCTCCTGCTGGACCTGGCGCGCCGGGCCGATCTCGTCTTCGTGGGCGAGGACGAGGCGGAGGCGGCGTGGGGCGTCACGGGCGGGCCGGAGGCCGTCCGGGAGGCGCTGCCGGAACCGGGGGTGCTGGTGGTGAAGCAGGGCCCCGGCGGAGCGACGGCGTTCACCGACGCCGCCGCCGTCTTCTCTCCCGCCCTGGACGTCGACGTCGTCGCCGCCATCGGCGCCGGTGACGCCTTCGCCGCCGGATTCCTGTCGGCGACCCTCCGCGAACTGCCCGTGCCGGTCCGCCTCCGCCACGGCCACCTCGCCGCGGCCGCCGCCCTCACCGTCCCCGGCGACCTCGCCGCACCCCCCGCCCGCGACACCGCCGACCGGCTGGCCGCCCTCGACGACGAGGCGTGGGGGAGACTTCGACTCGGCCCCGGCTGGACGCGAGCCGAGCCGGCCCCCGAGGAGGTACGCACCCCATGAGCCAGACCGTCGACCGAGCGCTCAGCATCCTGCCGCTGCTCGCCGAGGGCCCCGCCGACCTCGGTCAGGTCGCCGACCGCCTCGGCGTGCACAAGTCCACGGCCCTGCGCCTCCTGCGCACCCTGCACGAACACGGCATGGTCTACCGCCAGTCCGACCAGCGCTACCGCCTCGGCGCCCGCCTCATCGCGCTCGCCCACGAGGCGATGGAGAACCTCGACATCCGCGAGATCGCCCACCCCCACCTCGTACGCCTCAACGAGCAGTGCGGGCACACCGTCCACCTCGCCGTGTACGAGGACGACGAGGTGCTGTACATCGACAAGGTGGAGAGCCGGTACCCGGTTCGGATGTACTCCCGGATCGGCAAGCCCGTCGCCATCACCGTCGCCGCCGTCGCCAAGCTGCTCCTCGCCGACCTGCCGGAGGCGGAGCGGCGAGCGGTGGCCGAGCGGCTCGACTATCCCGCGTACACCCCCCGCTCCACCCCCAACGCCCCCGCTTTCCTGCGGGAGTTGGAGAAGGTGCGGGAGCAGGGCTGGGCCACCGACCTCGGCGGCCACGAGGAGTCCATCAACTGCGTCGCGGCCCCCGTCCGCGGCGTCGACGGCCGGGTCGTCGCCGCGATGTCGGTCTCCGCGCCGAACGTCGTCGTCACCGCCGACGAACTCCTCACCCTGCTGCCGCTGGTGCGCCGCACCGCCGACGCGATCAGCGGCGAGTACTCCGGCAGGACCCCCGTGACCGACAGCGAAGCGAAGGACCCCGCATGACCGAGAAGATCGCCCTCACCCCCAAGACCCACACCACCCCGCCCGCGAAGTTCTCCCACGGCGTGCGCAAGGGCGACATCCTCCAGGTCGCCGGGCAGGTCGGCTTCCTGCCCGCCGAGGAGGGCAAGCCGCCCACGCCCGCCGGGCCCACCCTGCGCGAGCAGACCCTCCAGACCCTCGCCAACGTCAAGGCGATCCTCGAGGAGGGCGGCGCGAGTTGGGACGACGTGATGATGATCCGCGTCTATCTGACGGACGTCGACCACTTCGCCGAGATGAACGAGATCTACAACTCCTATTTCGAGGAGCAGGCGCTCACCGCGCCGCCCGCCGCCCGCACGACGGTGTACGTCGGCCTGCCGGCCGGCCTCCTCGTCGAGATCGACGCGCTCGCCGTCCTGGGCTGAGGCGGGATGTGTGGTGGCCTTGGTGCTGAATTGGTTCGTGTAGGCGTCTGGTAACGAAGTGGGGGCTGGCTGTGCCCGACACAGGAACGTCGACCATACTGCCCGCTGTGGAGCAGCGCACAGGTTCGAGCAGCCAGCCCCTGAAGACAGAGCCCGTGAAGGGCGCCGGATTCGACCCGGCGTTCATCCCAGGGCTGACCTCCCCCGTGTCCGAGGAGCCGGAGGACGCCAAGCCCGAGGGCGAGGACGTCGAGGCACCGGACGCGGACGAGGCGGAGACCGCGACGGCCGGGGCCGACGAGGACTCCGGCGAGGAGGCGGCCGACGACGGTCCCGTCTTCGAGGCCGCCGACCGGCGGGCCCGGATCGTCGCCGACCGCCGCGGCATCCGCCTCAGCCTCGACGAGGAGAAGTGCGAGTTCCGCTGGGACGAGATCGGCGCCGTCGAGACGGAGTCCCCCCGCTTCGGCAAGCGGTACACCGTCACCGTCCACACCCCCGACCGCCGCTGGTACCCGATCGAGATCGAGGCGCCGGCCCGGTCCCGCTTCCAGGAGTGGGACGAGCAGTTGGACGCGGTGCTCGACGCCTACTTCGAGGAAGAGTCGGAGTAGGGCCCTTACTCACGCCACCACGCCGGGCTGAGGGCGATCGCGCGCAGCTGCCGCATGGTCAGGGCCGGGGTCTCGCGGGTGGCGGGAGTGTCCTGGGCGCCGGAGTTGAAGGCGCTGACCACCACGCGCCGACCGTCGGTGCGCAGGGTGTCCACGGACCACCAGACGACACCCGCGCCCCCCTTCTCGCCGGGCTGCTGGTGCAGGGCGACCTTCGTCCCGTCGGGCAGGGTCTGGGCGCCGGAGCCGAAGAGTTCGGTCGCCGAGTCCGCCATGTTGCCCTGGACGTTGACCTGGACGAGGCTCCTGCCCCTGCCGTCGTCGAGGACGAGGTAGCCGAACCCGGGGCCGTCGGTGCTGTCGTCGGCAATGGCCTTGATCCCCTTCGGCAGCAGTGACGTGAGCGTCGCCCGCACCGTCCGGGTGCCCACCGGGGCGGTCGGGGTCGGCTGCGGGCCGGGCGTGTTCGGGTCCGTCGGCATGGCGTCGACGACGTTCCGCCAGACACCGGCCGCCGCCAACTGCCGCAACCGGGCCGGGGACAGCGGAGGTTCGGGCCGGCTGATCGGCGCGCCCTTCTCGGCGGCGGCGTTCCACTCGCTGACGCCGATGTGCTGCCCCTCAGGCGTGACGAGCTCGGCTGTCCACCACTTGGTGTCGACCCGGCGGTCCGGATACTCGTACCCCTGCAGCACCATGACCACCGAACCGTCCGCCAGCCGGGTCCTGGTGCAGGCGTCGTAGTGGGCGTACACCTTGCCCGGGCACTCGGTGGTCTGCCGCGCCTGGTCGCCGCCCGGCTGCACGCGCCCGAAGCTGACGCCGACGGCCGCGGGGCCCTTGCCGTCGTCGTAGACGAGACGCACGTACGGCCCCGGCTGCTCGGCGGTGCCGCGTGCCTCCGCCTGGCTGAACCTCCCCTTCGGCAGCAGCCTTTCGAGGGTGTGGATCAGCTGGTTGCCCGAGCCGGGGAAGGGGGCCCGGGTGGCGTGCGGGGACGGCTTGTTCGCGCCCACCGACGCCCCGTCCCGCGGTGCGGAACCGGCGCCGGTCACGAGCAGCGCGCCGCCCACGCCGACGATCGCGAGGGAGGCGGCCGCACCGCCCACGGCGGCGGCCCGGCGCCGCAGCAGGCGCCGGCGGCCCTTGAGAACCCCGCCGGTGACGAGTGCGGCCCGGTCGGTGTCGAAGACGCCGCCCGCCTCGCGCAGTCCGGCGGAGAGCCGCTCCTCGAAGGGATCGCTGTGGGGCTGGCTGTGCTGTTCCACGGGCATGATGGACCACCGTTTCGCGAAGGGGTTGACGTGAGGTGGGGCGGGCGGGTCAGGGCCGGGCGTACTCGCCGAGGTCCTCGCCGAGCAGTTCGCGCAGCCGCCCGAGCGCCCGCACGCACCGTGTCCGTACGGCGGCCGAGCTGGCGTTCATGACGTCCGCGGTCTCCTCGACGGAACGGTCCTCCCAGTACCGCAGCACCACCACGGCCCGGTCCTTGGCGGCCAGCCGGCCGAGGGCCTCGAGCAGCGTCAGCCGCAGCGAGGGATCACCGTCGAGGGCGCGGTCGGGCAGGTCGGGGAGCGTGTCGGTGGCCTGCTCGGTGCTGCTGCGCCGGCGCTGGTGGGCGAGGAAGGTCCGGGTCAGCACGGTCTGCGCGTAACCCGCCGGGTTGTCGACCCGCGACACCCGCCCCCAGCGGACGTACAGCCGCCCGAGGGTCTCCTGCACCAGGTCCTCGGCGAGGTGGGTGTCGCCCGCGGTCAGGAGACAGGCCGAGCGGTACAGATGCCCGGCACGGGCGCCGGCGAACTCCGCGTACTCGTCCGCTCGTGCCTGTCTCATCCCTGTCCCCCTGTCACCGTGCCGTCCTCACTTCACTGATGCGGTGGCACCGGGGAAATGTTTCACCCCGAACGGCCCTACGGCAGCCCGTGGACGTGCGGTCCCACCGTGCCGGACCACGAACCACCGGCCGCCGCGTCCCAGTTGGTCGACCAGGTCATGGCGCCCCGCAGGTCGGGATAGGTCCGGGACGGTTTGAAGGAGCCGCAGTTGGTGGCCCGGGTGAGGCAGTCGAGGGCGTTGTCCAGCACGGTCGGGGACACGTACCCGCTGCCCGCGGCGCTCGTCGAGGCCGGGACGCCCAGGCCCACCTGGGACGGCGACAGGCCGCCCTCGAGCTGGATGCAGGCGAGGGCCGTCAGGAAGTCGACCGAGCCCTGTGAGTACACCTTGCCGTCGCAGCCCAGCATCGAACCGCTGTTGTAGTACTGGGTGTTGACGACCGTGAGGATGTCCTTGACGTTCAGCGCGGTCTGGAAGTAGCCGGCCGACGTCGACTGCATGTCGATCGTCTGCGGGGCCATCGTGATGACGAGGGACGAGCCGGCCTTCGCCGACAGGGACCGCAGCGCCTGGGACATGTAGGTCGGGTTGAGGCCGTTCTCCAGGTCGATGTCGACGCCGTCGAAGCCGTACGTCTGCATCAGCGAGTACACCGAGTTCGCGAAGTTGGCCGCGGACGCGGAGTCGCTCACCGACACCGTGCCGTTCTGCCCGCCGACGGAGACGACCACCTTCTTGCCGGCCGCGTGCTTGGCCGCGATGTCCGCCTTGAACTGGTCGACGGTGTAACCGCCGAGGCCGGCCGAGTCCAGGGTGAAGCTCACCGCACCCGGCGTGGTCGTCGCGTCCGCGAACGCCACGGCGATGATGTCGTACTGGGAAGAGACGTCCGAGAGCTTCTGGACCGTGGCGCCGTTGTTGAAGTTCTGCCAGTACCCGGTGACCGCGTGCCTGGGCAGCGCGCCACCCCCTCCGCCGCCCCCGCCACTGGCCGCCGTCGTCCCGGTCACCGCCGCCGACTTCCCGGACTCGCCCGCCGAGTTGGTCGCCGTGACCTGGAAGGAGTACGAGGTGGAGGCCGCGAGCCCGGTCACGGTCGCCGAGGTCCCGGACACCGCCGTCACCTTCGTGCCGTCCCGGTAGACGTTGTAGCCGGTCGCACCCGACACCGCGTTCCAGGCGAGGGAGACGGACGAGGACGTCGTCCCCGACACCGCGAGGCCACCCGGCGCCGCCGGGACCGTGGGGCCGGGATCGCCGCCCCCGCCGCCGTCCGGTCCGTACACGGACACGTCGTCGGCGTAGTAGGCGGCCTGCCCGTACCAGCCGTGGGTGTAGACGGTGACGGACGTGGTGGCGGCGCCGGTGGTGAAGCTCGTCGTCAGCTGCTTCCAGCTCGCGGAGTCCGGCGTCCAGGTCGAGACGTCCGTCGTTCCCGTGCCGCTGACGCCGAGGAAGGCGTACCCGCCCTGCACCCAGGCGCTCAGCGAGTACGTCGCGTTCGGCTGGACGGCCACGGTCTGGGCGCACTGCGCGTCGTCCTGGCCGGCCGGCGTGGCCTTGAGCGCGGCCGAGCCGCCGTGCACCGGTGCGGAGACCGTCGTTCCGCTGCCGGCGGAACACGTCCAGTTGCTCAGGCCGGACTCGAAACCGGCGTTCTTCGCGTTGTTGACGTCCGCCGCGGAGGCCTGGCCCGCGCCCGCGAGGGACAGGGCGAGGGCGGCGGTCACGGCGGAGGACCAGAGGCGTGTCGATCGTCTCAGTGGGGACATGACAACAAGTTGGTCCAGACCAATACGGCTGTCAAGAGGTCCAGACCAAATCGGCTGCGCACCCCAGGGTCATTTCCTTGGCGGCGAGATGCTCAACCTGCCCCGTTTTGACGTGTCTTGTGAAACACCAGTTGCCCATCAGCTACAGAAACGCTGTTCTCCGGTCACAGAGGCGTGGATACAGTGCTGAGGTAGTCACGCAGTGAAGTCATCTCGGTGTACCGGAGTCACCCAGCCCCGGTGGATCGACGGCGTAACACGGGGAGCTGCGCGTGCCAACTGCCATTGCCGTGACCAGTGCCGACATGGCGCTGCCGCCGCTGGACGAACGGACCCTGCCCGCCGCCGTCCTGCCGGACCTGGACCGACAGTCGCTCGACGAGGCGCTGTCCGCCGTCCAGGCACTGATCGACCAGCACGGGCATGTCGTCGTCGTGTCCTCACGGGCCGCACCGCCCGGGGTGGAGCGTCGGCTGCACACCATCCGCTCGCTCCTGGAGAGCGACCGCATCGCCCTGTTCCGCCCGGATCTGCCCCCGCTCGCCCTCGCCGTACTGGCTCGCCAGTTACGGCAGTTGGCGTCCTGCGACCTCTCGCCCGGCGTGCTGGCCTCCGCGGGCCGGCTGCTCACCCATTACATCCACGCCGGCGCGCTGCTGGGCTCCGTCGCCCGCCTCGACCGCGTCCCCGTCGGCCTCAGGTCCCACGCCAAGTCCTGGGTGCCCGGCAGTCACTTCGCCGTCCTCGCCCACCCCGAGCCGCAGTTGGTGCGGCTCGGCCCCACGGCCGCCCTGGCGGGACCGGAGTTCGGCACCTGGATGCTGGTCGGCAAGGGCCAGCTCCAGTCGGACTGGGTGACCGGCACCCTCGCCCAGCAGTGGAACGTCCAGGGCCTGCGCGAGACGGCGCCACCCGCCGAGTCCTCCGCCTGGTGGGGGACGAACAAACTGATCGAGTTCGCGACCTTCCTCCCCGACCTCTCGGTCCTCTACCAACTGGTCGCGTCGGTGCGGCAGAGCACCTGCCACTGGTGCGGCATCGACGTCATCGGCGACCGCTGCGTCTTCTGCTCCGCAACCCCACCACCGCTCCTGGAGAACCAGCTCCCGGCCGGCTAGCCCCGGGCCGCCCGACCTGCCGCTCGCCCGACCGATCCCATTCCGCTCGACCGATATCCCCGATGAGGTTGTACGGCTCATGAACTCCCGTCAGCGCCGCGGTGTGCTCCTCCTGCTCCTGTCGGTCCTGTGCGCCCTCGGCGCGTTCGCCGGCGTCCTGTCCGTCATCAGCGACGTGAAGTCCAAGGTCGGCCCGGAGGTCACCGCCTACCAGGTGAAGGACGACATCGCGCCGTACACCCAGCTGAACGCGGGCCAGTTCGAGAAGATCAAGATGCCGAAACGGTGGCTGTCGCACAACGCGGTCACCGACCTGGACGCCGTCCGGGGCAAGATCGCCGTCACCACGCTGCGGTCCGGCTCCCTGCTGCAGAGCGACATGATCGTGGACCAGCCCGCCCTGCAGCCGGGCCAGCAGGAGGTCGCCATCATGATCGACGCGGCGACCGGTGTGGCGGGGAAGATCACGCCCGGTTCGACGGTCAACGTGTACGCCACCTTCGCGGGCGCGCGGGACGGCGACCCCGCCCAGTCCAAGATCATCGTAACGAACGCGAAGGTGCTGGACGTCGGCCGGATCACCGCGCTGGACCCCAACACGAGCAACAAGAACAGCCAGCAGCCCACCGACGCCGTCCCCATCACCTTCGCCCTCTCCACCCTCGACGCCCAGCGGATCACCTACGCCGAGTCGTTCGCCCAGCGGGTCCGGCTCGCGCTGGTGGCTCCGGGCACCAGCACCACGGTCCCCGACAGGGACCGGACGTACCAGCTCGCGAAGGACAAGTGAGAGGCCCCCATGCCCACCAGGATCCTGCCGGCGGTCGGGGACGCGGACGCGGTGCGTTCCATCACGACGCTGCTCAGCCAGCTCCCGGACGCCGAGCCGGTGGCCCCCGTCGTCGACTCCACCCAACTCGTCGACACCCTTGCCCGGCTGGCCGCCGAGTCCATCGACGAACTCCCCGAGGTCGTCGTCGTCCACGAGCGCATCGGCCCCGTCCCCGCCCTGGAACTCATCCGCGAAGTCGCCCTGCGCTTCCCGGCGGTGGGCGTCATCCTCGTCACCTCGGACGCGAGCCCCGGCCTCTTCCAGGCGGCGATGGACTACGGCGCCCGCGGCCTGGTCGCCCTCCCCCTCAGCTACGAGGAACTCGCCAGCCGCGTCCAGGCGGTCGCCCAGTGGTCGGTGGGCGTACGGCGCCATCTGGGCTCCGGCGGCGACGTGTTCACCGGCGTCGGCGGCATCGTCGTCACGGTGAGCGGCGCGAAGGGCGGGGTGGGAGCCACCCTGACCTCGATCCAACTGGCGCTCGCGGCCCAGGCGTCGGGCCGGAGCACCGCTCTGGTGGACATGGACCTGCAGACCGGGGACGTGGCCTCGTACCTGGATGTCCAGTTCCGCCGCTCGGTGGTCGACCTGGCCGCGATCACCGACATCTCGCCCCGGGTCCTCGCCGACGCCGTCTACCGCCACGACACCGGCATCGCCCTCCTCCTCGCGCCCGGCGAGGGCGAACGCGGCGAGGAGGTCACCGACCGCGGCGCCCGGCAGATCGTCAGCGCCCTGCGCTCACGGTACGAGGTCGTGGTCATCGACTGCGGGGCGCAGCTCAACGGGGCGGGCGCGGCCGCCGTCGAGATGGCGGACACGGCCCTCCTCGTCACCACCCCGGACGTGGTCGCGGTCCGGGGCGCCAAACGGACCGTCCGGATGTGGGACCGCCTGCAGATCCGCAAGGCCGAGGAGACGACGGTGGTCGTCAACCGGCACACCCGCGCGACCGAGATCCAGCCACCGCTGATCCAGAAGATCACCGGCACGGCGGTGGCGGCGACCGTGGTCCCGGCCAACTTCAAGGAGCTGCAGGGGGCGGTGGACGCCGGCCGGGTCCACGAACTGGACAGCAAGGGCGCGGTCAAGCAGGCCCTGTGGGGGCTGGCGGGCGAACTGGGACTGGTGAAGTCGGCCGAGGGACCGCAGCGGGGCGGGGGACGGTTCCGGGGCGACCGGGGCGCCGTGAGTTTCCGGCGGCGGCGGGACTGAGGAGACGGGGGCTCGGATGCGTACCGCTTGGGCGGAGAGGGAGCGGCAGAGGGACGAGGGCAACAGGGGCCGAGGCAGGGACAGGGGCCAGGTCACCATCGAGTTCCTCGGCATGACCCCGCTGATCATCGTGACGCTGGTGGTGGTGTGGCAGCTCGTGCTGGTGGGATACGCGTACACGCTCGCGGGGAATGCTGCGGACGAGGGGGTGCGGGCGGGGACGGCGGCCGAGGGCGATATGCAGGGCCAGTGCAGCGCGGCAGGTATGAAGGACCTGTCGGGCGCGTGGCAGGGGGGTGCCGATGTGCAGTGCAAGGCGGAGGGCGGTTATGTCACCGCCGATGTCCGGATCAAGGTCCCTGTGCTCTTTCCCGGTGTGATCGACTTCCCGTTCACCGTGACAGGCCACGCGGGCGCGGTTGAGGAGGCGCCGCACTGATGTCATACGACTGTGAGGGCCGTGACCGTGGCCAAGTCGCCATCGAGTTCCTGGGCTTTCTGCCGATCCTGCTACTGGTGGGCATGGCGGCCGTGCAGCTGGGTCTGATCGCGTACACCGCGCAGCAGGCCGGCACGGCAGCCCGGGCGGGGGCACGCTACGCCTCGTTGCACCAGGGGGCCGGTGCCGACGGGGCCTGCAAGGTCGCGGTCAGCAGCCAGCTCGCTGGAGGGACCAGCTGCTCGGGTGGTTCGGGCGGTGACGAGGTCACGGTCACGGCCACCGTCCACATCCCCTCGATCGTCCCCTTCGTGGACTTCGGAGACGCCCACAAGACCGCCACTATGCCGCTCGACCACTGACGCACTCAGGCACAGCGAGGAGCACGCACCATGAGCCTGCGGGCACGCATCAACCCCCCCGAGGAGAACGGCCACCGGGGCGAGGACGGCCACATGGTCGCCTCGTACCGGGCCAAGCTCCTCGAGGAGATCGACCTCGCGGAGATGTCCTCGCTGGCCGCCGCCGAACGCCGGGCCCGCCTCGAGCGTGTCCTCGGGCACATCATCAGCCGCGAGGGCCCGGTGCTGTCGACGGTGGAGCGCTCCCAGCTGATCCGCCGGGTGGTGGACGAGGCGCTGGGCCTCGGCATCCTGGAGCCGCTCCTCGAGGACGCGTCGATCACGGAGATCATGGTGAACGGGCCCGACGCGATCTTTGTGGAACGGAGCGGCAGGGTGGAGCAGTTGCCGATCCGCTTCCCGTCACACGATCAGCTCATGCAGACGATCGAGCGGATCGTCTCGACCGTGAACCGCCGGGTCGACGAGTCGAACCCGATGGTCGACGCCCGCCTCCCCTCTGGTGAGCGTGTCAACGTGATCATCCCGCCGTTGTCCCTGACTGGGGCCACGCTCACCATCCGTCGTTTCCCTCGCTCCTTCACACTGCAGGAAATGATCACCTTCGGCTCGTTGGACGAGCACATGCTGTACCTGCTGGCAGGGCTGGTGCAGGCGAAATTCAACGTGATCGTGTCGGGTGCGACGGGCACCGGCAAGACGACCCTCCTCAACGCCCTCTCCGGCCTGATCCCGGAGGGCGAACGCATCATCACCATCGAGGACTCCGCCGAACTCCAGCTACAGCAGTCCCACGTCATCCGGCTGGAGTCCCGCCCCCCGAACGTGGAGGGCAACGGCCAGATCACCATCCGCGACCTGGTCCGCAACTCCCTGCGCATGCGCCCCGACCGCATCGTCGTCGGTGAGGTCCGCGGCGGCGAGTCCCTCGACATGCTCCAGGCGATGTCGACGGGCCACGACGGTTCGCTGGCCACGGTCCACGCGAACAGCGCGGAGGACGCCCTGATGCGTCTGAAGACCCTGGCCTCGATGTCTGAGGTGGAGATCCCCTTCGAAGCGCTGCACGACCAGATCAACAGCGCGGTCGACGTGATCATCCAGTTGACCCGGTTCGCGGACGGCGCCCGCCGGATCACCGAGATTGCGCTCCTCGACAGCCATGGCAGCGAGCCGTACCGCCTGACGACGGTTGCCCGCTTCAACGCGCAGCCCATGGCCGCCGACGGCCGTGTCTACGGCAACTTCGAGTACTTTCCCCTCCCGCGTCGGACCGCCGACCGCCTCTACCTGGCGAGTCAGCCCGTCCCTCAAGCCTTCGGCGTCGCCCGGACGGCAGACCAGCTAGCCACCCGAGAAGCCAGGTAGGACCGCCCGATGGATCTGCACAGCCTGATCACGCTCACCACCGGCATCACCCTGCTGACCTGCGTCCTGGCGGTCATGGGCCTGCACTCCTACGCCATGGGCAGGGCTCAGCGCCAAGCCCTCGTCGACCGCCTTTCTGCCACCGGCCAGATCACTGTCGGCGGCCGACCACGCCGCTTCCGCAAGCTGGACCGACGGCTGCGCCGTACGACGTTCGGCAAGAAGCTGGAACTACGGCTGGCCGCAACAGGCCTGGACATCACCCCGGGTGAGTTCTTTGTCTACATGCTCGCCACGGTGGCGGGGCTGTGGCTCATCGGGCAAGCGACCCTCGCTCCCTTCTTCGGTCCGCTCGCCGGACTGCTGGGGATCTGGGTGGCCGTGCAGTTCCTGAACTGGCAGCGGCAGAAGCGTATCGAGAGGTTCATCAACCAACTCCCGGAGCTGGCAAGGATGCTGGCCAACGCAACGCAGGCCGGTCTGGCGCTGCGAACGGCGATCGGCATGGCCGCCGAGGAGTTGGAGGCGCCGGCGGGTGAGGAGCTGACCAAGGTCGCCAACCTGCTGGCGATCGGGCACTCGATGGACGACGCGCTCGGCGAGCTTGCGGACCGACTGCCGTCCCGGGAACTGGTGGTGCTCGTCACCACTTTGGTGCTGTCCAACCGGGCGGGCGGCCAGGTCGTCGAAGCCTTGCGCAATCTCACAGAGACCCTGGAGGAACGCAAGGAAACCCGGCGCGAGATCCGCACGCAACTGTCCCAGGTGAACCTGACGTCCTACGCCGTACCTGTCCTCGGAGTGGGCTCGCTGTTCTTGATGAACAGCATCAAGGACGGCGCCCTGGATCGTATGACGGGCTCTCCGATCGGTCAGGCCTGCGTGCTGATCTCCTTCGGCCTGTATGCCGTCGGCTTTCTCCTCATCCGCCGTATGTCCCGCATCGACGTCTGAGACATCCGGTTACCGGAAGGAGGGAGAGACGCGATGGCACTTCTGCTGGCACTCGTCATGGGACTCAGCGTGTGGGGCATCTTCGCGGGCATCCGCATGTACCGCGCCGATGCCCGGCTGCCCGGCGACCTCGCACTGGCCCTGGAGGTCGGCTCAACACGGACCAGCGCCGTGGGCTCGCTCATCGACCGGCTCGGCATTCGGTACGCGCCCGCGGTCCTGCGCCTGATGGGCCCCAAGATGGTCGCCAAGTACCGCCGCCGGATCGACCTTGCAGGCAACCCCGGCGGCCTCACTATCGACCGCTACGGAGCCCGACGCGCGGTGTACGGGTTTGTCGGTGGCCTCGGCGGTCTCATCGCCCTGATGCAGGGGAGCTTCCTCATCGCTCTCCTCATGATCGCCTTCGGGGTGTTCTGGGCTGATGTCGGCATCTGGTCGGCGATCCGCATCCGCAAGGACGCGATTGAGCGGACCCTGCCGGACTTCCTCGACGTCCTGGCGGTCGTGGTCAGCGCGGGCCTCGGCTTCCGCCAGGCACTCGACCGGGTCGCGACGAAGTACGAGGGCCCGTGGGCGGACGAGATCCGCATCACCCTGCGCCAGATGGACCTCGGCATGAGCCGCCGTCAGGCCTTCCAGGAGCTGCGTCGGCGCAATGACTCCGAGCAGGTGGCCATGTTCGTGACCGCGTTGCAGCAGGGCGAGGAACTGGGCGCGCCGATTGTGGACACCCTCGTCGCGCTCGCCAAGGACATGCGCCGAACAGACGCGCAGAACGCCCGTCGCAAAGCCGCCCGCGCGGTCCCGAAGGCCACTTTGATGATCACGACCTTCATGGTTCCCGCCACCATGATCCTCCTCGGCGCGGGAATGCTGCTCGGTTCTGGTACGGACTTCACCTCGATCGTGGGCAAATAGGACGGGTGACGAAGGGCATGGCGACGACAAGGGAACGCACCGGGCTACTGCGGCGCCGCCCGAGGACACCGGAGATCACCACGCCCCCCGCGGGCACGGTTCTCCCGCCTCACGTGCGCACCGGAGCGTCCGACATCCCGGTGACGTCGGTGACTCCGGCGCTGCCACCAGGTTGGGAGCGCGCGGACGCGCATCTGGCTGGCGTACCGGCACAGCCGGATCCTCGCGGCCAGGTCCGACCTGCAAGGGTCTCGGCAGACAGGGCCGGGGACACCGTCGGGACTGCGGCGCCGGTCGTCGTCGAGGCCCGGCCACCGCAGGCGCCCCCCACGACCACGCCCAAAGACCCCACCATCGCCCTGCAGATCAACGCGCTCCAGGCGATGTGTCGTCAGGTCTTCGGCTTCCGCCTCGCCATGATTGCCCTCGCGGCCCCTGCCGCAATCCTGAACGCCGCCCCGGGACTTAGTACCCGCGGTCCGGTGGGCGCGGCCACCGTCATCACCTTCATGGGCTCCTATGTCCTGTTCCGGGACTGGGAGCGGTTCGGCCCCCTGCTCCTGCGCCACCCCTCCCTGCTGGCAGTTGACACTCTCTTCGGCTCCCTGCTCCTCATCTCCGCCGGCCCGGACACCACCCTGGCCTACGTCAGCGTCTGCACTCCACTGCTCGCCGGCATCGTCTATGGATGGCGGGGCGCCGCCTGCTTCGCCTCCCTCCAGTCGCTGATCCTCCTGCTGGTCTACACGGCCGCGAGGAACCTACACGCGGACCTCGCCCAGTCCTTGCTGCTGCCAGGCCTGTGTGTCATTGCCGGGGCTGTAGGTTCGGCCCTTCGTAAGCTCATGCTTCGGTTCGGGGAGGCGACCCATGCCCTGACCGGGGTCCAGGCCAGGCTCGCGGTGACGGAGGCCGTCAGCGCCGAACGGGCGCGGCTGGCCCGAGAGATGCATGACACGGTGGCCAAGACCCTGCACGGGGTGGCTCTGGCTGCGGACGGCCTCGCCGGCTCAGCCGATGCCGACCGCATGGACGCGGAGCTCGTCAAACAACAAGCTGAACTCGTCGCCCGCTCGGCTCGCCGCGCAGCCGCCGAATCCCGGGAACTCCTCGCGGACCTGCGCCGCGAGTCCGACCCGGATCAGGCCACCGACGTCCTGGTCGAACTGGCGGCCCGCACCCGGGACTTCGCCACCAGCACCGGCCTCCGGGCCATCTATCGCCCCACCGGCGACCACGCCGTACCGCCCGTCCCGCCCGCGGTCGCCCGTCAACTCCTCACCATCACCTCGGAGGCCATGGAGAATGCGCACCGCCACGCGGGCCCGACGAAGATCGACATAAGCGCGGGAGTCCACGGCGAACTCCTCCGCATCAGCGTCTACGACGACGGTCGAGGCCTGCCCCCTGGCACCAACCTCGAACAGCTGCGACGGGCAGGCCACTTCGGGCTGGTCGGCATGGTCGAGCGTGCCGCCTCGGTGGGCGCCCGCATCCGCATCGGCCGCGGCGGCCATACGCGCGGCACCGAGGTACGCCTGGAACTCCCGCTCGCCGCCCTCACGACATCGAACACATCAGTACGTAGCCCCCATCCCCCCACGTCAGGAGAGGAGGCCGCCCGATGACCGACCGGACGCGTCCCCATTCGGTGCCTCAACAGCCACCGCAGAGCCCCTTCGGGGCGTCGGCAGCACCCACGCCGCTCAAGGTCATCGTGGCGGACGACAACCCTGTCGTCCGTGCCGGCCTCACAGCGCTGCTCTCCGGACGTGAGGACATAACGGTCGTCGCAGAGGCGGCGGACGGCCGTGAGGCCTACGAGGCGACCCACCGACTGCGCCCGGACGTCGTCCTCCTGGACGTTCGTATGCCCGGCGTGGACGGTATCTCGGCGCTTCCGCACCTCGTGCCCTTGGCTCCCGTCATGATGCTCACGTACAGCAGGGAGTCGGAGATTGTCCAGGAAGCCCTGCGCCGAGGCGCGGGGGGCTACCTGGTTCATGGGGAGTTCACCGCCGACCAACTCGTCGCAGCTGTACGGGACGCCAAGGACGGCAGAGCCCACTTCACGCCCTCTGCTGCAGGAGCGCTGCTGGATCAGCTCCGTCAGGGACAGCGTGAGATGCCACTCCCCGAGGGGTTGGGTGGTGCGAATGCATACGATGCAAAGCCCATCACCCATCCCGCTCTCTTCTCGGAACTCCCAGCACCAGTAGAAGATTTTCTTCCGCCTCCACAAAACATCCTCAAAGGGCTTTCGCAACTGCAATCGTCTGTGGGACAGTCTTCAAGGTTCCGACTGAGCACGAGGGAGGCGGAGATCATGGACCTCATCGCGTCCGGCATGAACAACCAGCAGATCGCCGCCACGTGCTTCATCAGCGAGAAGACGGTCAAGAACCACATCAACCGCATCTTCGCCAAGCTCCACAGCACCAGCCGCTCGGAGGCCGCCGCCAAGTGGCTCGGCACGGCTCCTGGTTCGGGCCGAGGGCTGGGGTGAGGCGAGATGAATCGTGGGGGGAGTGCTCGGGGCCTTGACTGGGCCCGGAATTGGGCCCTGGGGCCCTCGGGTGAGGGCGGTGTCCCGCCGTACGGTGACGATGCCGGTGACCGGCCGGCCGAACTCGGAGGGGAACACCATGAGCGACCTGATGCTGAAGACTGCCGTCGCGACCAGGGTCCGGATCAACGGCTGGAAGAACACCACGGTCGAGGCGGTACGGCGCCGGGCCAACGACAAGGGGCAGACCGCAGTCGAGTACCTGGGCATCATTGCGGTGGTGGTGGCGATCGTCGTACTCATCGCTTCGACGAACTTGGGCCAGACCATTGTGAACAAACTGACTGCTCAGATCGCGAAGGTCGCTCCCTGACCCGACGACCTTTCAGGTTCGGCGACTCAGGGCAGGCTTTCCCCATCTATCTCACGGTGGTGGGGGGCCTGCTCTTTCTCGCGTTCGCCTACTTCGCGGTCGGCCAGGCCGCGGTGAACCGGAACGGCGCCCAGACGGCTGCCGACGCGGCTGCGCTCGCCGCGGCACAGGACACCCGGGACCAACTTGCCGGCGCGTGGGTGCAGGACGTGCTCGACCCCACGAAATGGCAGGACATCTTCCACGGGAAGTCCGACGGACTTCTTCCCTCGTGCGGGCGTGCGTACCAGCTCGCCGCCCGGAACGACGCCGGAGTGATCAGCTGCGCCCCGGACGGGCCCTTGGGGTTCACGGTCGAGGCTCAGACGAACAAGCCCATCGGGGACTCAGTCATCCCATCGACGAAGGACCGCCGGTCGCACGCGGACGCCAAGGCCGTGATCGAGCCGCTCTGCTCTTTCGAGCTTCCGGCCGCAGGCGCAGGCCCACACACACTGCCGCGGCTCTCCTGCAAGGACCGGAACTGGGACCTCGACCCGCAGCACCTCACCGATCTGCCGGGACCTCAGGACCTCTTCGACGTCCATCTGGCCGACTGACAAGCGAACGACGAGTGGAGAAGGAAGCGGAGTCATGAGCATTCGGTTCACTACCAAGGCCCGCAGGGGGATGGTCGCGCTGACCGTTGCGGCCGGACTGGCCGTCGGGGTGGCCGGCTGCGGCAGCGGAGGCGGGGACGGCAAGAAGCCGGACGCATCGGCATCCACCGCCAAAGTCTCCGGGTCCAATCCCAGTGCTCAGGATGGGCAGTCCGCTGCGCCCCTGGCGGAGTTGAAGGGCCCGAGCGGCCTGCTGCTTCAGATCACGTCTGTGGTGCGGGATTCCGGGGGATTCGTCACGGTGAACGGGACCATGAAGAACGACGGTTCCGACGTTGCCGTGATCCCCGCCGAGTTGAGTGGCAACGAGACTGAGATCATGAACAATGGCAGGTCGTTGGGCGGCGCGACGCTCGTCGACTCCCAGGGAAAGAAGCGGTACTACGTGCTCAGGGACACGGACGGGCGTCCACTGACCACGACGGGTTTCTCCACGCTCAAGGCCGGTGAATCAATGGGAGTGTTTCTGCAGTTCCCGTCACCGCCGACAAGTACGACCGAGGTCACCTTCCAACTGCCGCTGTTCCCGAGCGCGGTCATCAAGATCTCTGGGTGAGGCGCACCGTGACCACGACATTCAGGCTCCCTCTGGCCGTCACCGCTGCCGCCCTCATGGTCGCGGCCAACCTTTACGGCGCTACGGCGGTTCATGCGGATCCGAGCCCAAGCGTCCCCCCAGGCACCGACCCATCCGCCTCCGCTCCCGTAAAGATCGACCCCCACGACCCCAACCTCAAACTCTCCAAAGGCGCCACGCTAGCCGCCCCGAAAGTCCTCGACATCAAGTCGGTCGTGGAGGACCAGTCCGGTGACGAACGCCGTGAGGACACCAACACGGAAGTGACCTTCGCGCTGCAGGCGGAGGTCCTGTTCGGCAAGGACAGCGCCACACTGAACGCCGACGCGAAGGCACGGATCGCCGCGATCGCAGACGAGGTCAAGAAGCAGCACGCCACCCAGGTACGCGTCTTCGGCTTCACCGACAACCTCGGCACGCACGAACACGGCGTCGTCCTGTCCAAGCAGCGCGCCAACGCCGTACAGGCGGTCCTGGACCAGGATCTCAATGACCCGAACATCACGTTCGAAGTCCGCGGCTACGCAGAGCAGTACCCCATCGCCGACAACTCGACGGAGGACGGCCGCAAGAAGAACCGCCGGGTGGAGGTCACGTTCCCGCGGACGGGGAGCTGAGGGACAACCGACGTCGGCGTCGAGTAGGTCCGCCAGTGAGCCCATGTCCCCGTCGCCGAACTGAGATAGGCAGACTCGGTGGCCGAGCGTGAACGCGGAGGTGCGCAGTGAAGGGACGTTCGTGGTCCGAGGTCCGCGCGGAGGCGTTGTCTCGCCATCCGGAACTGGCCACGGCTGAGGCCGAGGAGCAGCGCGCCGCCATCCGGGAAGAGAGCAAGGCCCGCATCCGGGGGCATGAACTGGCCGGGCTGCGCCGGAACGAGGACTGACGCAACGGGACATGGCGCCAGGCCCAAGGTCGGTCAGGCGCGCGTCTCGCAGATCGAGCACGGTCAGATCGACGGTCTTGAAATGCTGCGCGTCTATGCGGCCGTACTGGGTGGGCGGATCACGGGTGTCTGGAGTGGGGCGTCTCCTCGGTGCAGGTGGCCTGACAC
Source organism: Streptomyces sp. NPDC101152 (assembly GCF_044768275.1). Classification (NCBI taxonomy): domain Bacteria; kingdom Bacillati; phylum Actinomycetota; class Actinomycetes; order Kitasatosporales; family Streptomycetaceae; genus Streptomyces; species Streptomyces sp. NPDC101152. Next base: position 79,689 of record NZ_JBIWPO010000001.1, read on the forward strand.
CTCATCGCTCCCTGCACTCCCAACGGACTGGGCTCGGCCGGCGCGTTATGCACAGCGGCAGCCCGGCTCGCGAGGGCCGTGAGGGCTCACGAGTATCTGACGGCAAGATGAGACTGATCGCTCCGGTCGTCTAGTAGATCGTGAGCTCCTACAGTCAGGCGTCGCTCTCATTGTCATCGGACGCGTCGCTGGGCAGCGCGACAGCGAACACGCCCTTGCCCTGGACGCCCTGAACGATCCCCTCGGCCTGCAGCAGTTCGATGGCGGACTTGATGGTGCGGCGGCTGATCTGACCGCCCGTCTCCAGCTCCAGCTCGTGCTGGGAGGGAATGCGGCGGCCGACCGGGATCTCGCCGCGTCGGATCCGCTCGCGCAGAGCTGATGCCAGCTGCACGTACATCGGGGTGATGCTCTCCCGGTCGATCTCTATCATGCCTGGGAGCGTAAAAGGTCAGCTCAGGCCAGCATAGGACTGCCTATCACGTGAGAAGACGTGCCAAGACGTTCTAAGTTGCCGTACAGTCGGTGTCAGCAGAAGACCCCCGCGACGGGTGGAGCCGTCCGGAGGCTTGGCCACCAACCCTCTGGAGGTTGACGACAGTGAGCATTATCCACGCGATGGTCCGCTGCATCCTGGACCTGTTCGCGCCCGGCACCGGCACCCGCCGGGCGAGCGCACACCCCGCGCAGAAGGCCCCGGCCCCCGCACCGGACTCACCCCACCCCCCAGCCGTACCACTCCCCACCCACCGCTCCCCGTATGGCCTGCCCGTGGCGCTCGACGGCCGTGCCGCCACCTTGGTTCGTCCCTACGTGGTCGCCGCCGAACGAGAGCACGCCCAACTCCGACGCCGCATCGCGCTGGTCCTGGCCGCGGACTTCGGCATCGACCTGGACCGGCACGTGCTCGGCGCGGGAGGGATGACGTGATGGAAACGCGAAACGAGCCGCCGCCCGGTGACGCGGAGGCCCACCGCCCGAAGCTCACGGCGCCACGCCCACCGGTGCGGATGTGCGTGCGCTGCCATGTAACCACCGAAACCCCGGTCGTGGTGTGCGTGGTGCACCAGAACTCGGGACCCGGTTTCACTGTGTACGCCTGCCAGACGTGCGCCCCGCACTTCCCGCCGCCGGAGGTGCCGTTGTGACGGGCGGCACCGGGACACCCGGGCAGTGTTTGGGGGGTGCACGGTTCACATCTGCGGGTGATGGCAGGGCGGCTAGTTTCGAAGTACTTTCAAAGTCATGAGTCCCGAGAGCGCAGCCGTGAACTTCTCCTAACTGGTCAACAAGAACAGGCAGACTCTGGCTCGGCTCCAAGAATCGCCGAGGCTGGTCCTGCACCGCAGAGATGGTGAGGATCTGGTCCTGACCACTGCAGCACGGGCCGAACAGGACCAGACGGTGGTGTCGGCGGCTACCCGGATGCTCGCCGCGATGGCCAGGCGGGAGCCCGGCAGCATGGAACTGCTCTTGGACATACTGCCGGACGCTTTCCCCTGGGTCCGCTTCCTGCCCGAGGCAGACGTCCACGTCTTCGCCGTCGAACTGGTCGACACGATGAGGGCCGCCGACGCGGTCGGGAACCGCGCGTCTGTGGCCCAAGTGCTCATCGCCTGGCAGCACACCGCTGAGGTTCACTCCGACCCCGAACTCATGGCGGCGCTGACCAGGGACCACGGTGAGGACTATGGGCCTGCGCCGGACCCGCGGGACCTCGCGTGAGTCCGGCACGCGGCGATCGCGCTGCACCACCGGCGCCAGACGGACACTGGGAGGTCCGCTTCGCGGACCGGCTTCGGCGAAGGGCTGGGAAAATTTCTGCAGGCACGCTCGCGAGAACACCTACGAGCCTGGCTCAACATGCGCCAAGATCCGAAGCCCACCACTGAGACATCCCGACAACACCGGCTGAAGGGCAGGCTGGCGCACGGCGTTCACCGGGGACAGACCTGTGAACAATGGCAGATCGAAGTGACCGGCGGCGGACGAATCTGGTACCTCCTGGACACCGCTCGCAACACTTGCTGGATCACTTTCGCAGGTACAGGACATCCCCGGGCAACAGATCCCCGATGAGTAGTTCCCAGGTCGGATCTTCTCCCTGATTGGGCACCGATTTGGGCCCCCAGACCCATGCCGCCCACCCACCCCCTCCCTACCGTCGATCCATGCCGTGGACCAAGGGCGGGGGCCGGTCGACCTGACCCGGCAGCGCAGCAACCCGCCTCGCCACACCGATGGTCAACGAGGGGACGGGCATGTCGTCAGTCGGGGGAGCAGCGCAGTACGGGGCCGGTTGGCCACCGGAGCCAGGGTTGCGACGAGAACCGCCACGCGCACTCTCGCTGGCGTACCTCCTCATCCACACCCTCTTCGGCTTCACCGTCCTCGGCGGCCTGGGCCTCCTCCTCACCGCCGCCTCCTACGACGCCCTCGGCGGCGGTGTCATCGCCCGCGTCGCCTACGCCGCCGCCCCCGGCACCCTCGGCTGGTGGCTCGCCCGGCGCAGCCGACAGGGCGGCGGCCCGTGGACAGGGCGCGGCCTAATCGCCGTACAGGCATGGCTGATCCTCGGCGGCCTCGCCAACCTCGCCGCCGGCTCCGGCCGCGCCGGCCTCCAACTCCTCCTCCCCACGCTCATCCTCTGCTTCCTGCTCCAGCCGGAGAGCAGACAGTGGTACGACACCCCCACCTCCGACCGCGCCAAGCACCGCCCCTTCTCCGTCTCCCGCATGATCCGCTGGCGCCGCGACGACGGCCAGACGGCGGTCGAGTACGCCGGCCTCGTCGCCATGGTCGCCGCCATCATCACGGCGCTCCTGGTCAGCGGCCTCGGCACCCAGATCTACGGCGGTATCGAGACCCAGGTCTGCAAGGTCGCCGGCCTCGGCTGCCCGGCGGCCTCCGGGGGCACGGACACCAGGGCGGGCACAAGCTCGACCCAGGGCACGAGCACAGGCGACCGTCAGCACACCACCGGCGGCAAGAAGACCACGACCACCCGGAGCAACGCGGACAACAGCACCGGCAAGAAGGACGACGGCTGCTTCTCCGGCATCGGCGCCTTCTTCGGCTGCGCCGGCAACCAGATCAAACAGGTCGGCCAGGGCATCTTCGTCGACGGCGTCTGGGGCGACCTGACCGGCATCTACGACATGGTCCGTCACCCCATCAAGACCCTGAAGGGCCTCGGCGACTACGGCAAACAACTCGGCCACGACTGGATGACCAACTCCCAGGACGCCCGTGACAAGTGGTCCAAGGGCGACTACCTGGGCGCCGTCCTGGGCTGGGGCGGCGCCTCGCTGAAAACCGGCGGAACCGTTCTTTATGACATGTTCATCGGCGACGACGTGGCCAAGGACTGGAAGAACGGCGACAAGACCCGCGCCGTCAGCCACGTCCTGTGGAACATCGGCTCCCTCTTCATCCCTGGCTACGACGGAGCCAAGGTCGTCGAGAAGGTCGGCGACCTCGGCAAGCTCGGCAAACTGGGCAAGCTCGCGGAGGAGGCGGCCGAGGCGGCGGAGGAGGCGAAACGGGCCGCAAAGGCGGGGGACGTCGCAGAAGCCGAGAAGGCGGCAAAGCAGGCCGACGAGGCAGCCGCGGAAGCAGAGCAGAAGGCCAGAAAGGCCGGCTGCACGATCTCCGCCCCGGCCCACCGCATCCCGTACGACACTCACGAGCACTACGACGGCACGACACCGGACACCGGCGGCAACCCCACCACCGGCTCCCCCGGCACCGGAACGACCGTCCTCGCCGCAGGCGCCGGCTCCCCGTACGTCGTACTCGCCCAGGACGGCTGCGACGAGGAAGCCAAGAAGGCGGCCGAGGAGGCCCGTAAGAAGGCAGACGAGGCGGACAAGGCGGCGGGCCAGTGGCAGGCGGGAGACGACATCGCCGGTCCTGCGGCGGGGAAGAAGTTGAAGTTCCCCAACAAGCGGCACACCGTCGGCGGCGCGGGCAGCGGGCAGATCAAGGAACACAACACGGTGATCCTGCGGGGAAACGAGAACCTGGTCCGCGACGACATCGAGGGGATATCCAAGGGGCGCGCAAGGCTCCTGCCCGACGGAAACACATACGAGATCAACGGCCGCCGCTACCGGGTCGAGGACACCGGAACTGTTTTCCCCGTCTCCGGCCCGGGCTTGGTCGACATGGACCGCATTGAATACGCTGCCCTGAAGGAGATCGTGCGGAACAAGGGTGATCTGGAGAAGTCGCAGGCTTTGCGTCGAGATCCGAAATTCATCAACAATCCGGACAAGGTCGCGAAGGCCAAGCAGGTGTACGACGGGACGTACAAGTGATTGCGAATCTCTTCACCGTCGCGGAACTGGAGCCGTCAACGCTCCGTCAAGCGTTGGCAGCGTTGCTGGTTCTCATGGATGAGTCGGTGGACGTCTGCGACGTGGACGGAGACCAAGAGGCACGCCGATGGAACGCGCCAGTCCTCTGCACGTACCGCGTATTGCCGCTCGGCGACCTGGCGCTGGAACTCGAGGTCCAGGTCCAGGACGGGACGTCCGGCACATGGGACGAGGCAGCCCTCGCCCAAGGCCTCGCGGCCCGCACAGGGACCTCGGTCCTCTATCCGTCCCCGGATCTGGACCTGGACAGTGCGTACCGGGTCGCAATGGCGGACGGACGGGAAGTGCGCTGTCGACTGGAGGCGATCGACTCGGACGAGGACACGACGTACCGGGTCGACGCGGTGGAGGAGCCGGTCCCTGATCTGCCCCGTGCGACGGTGGAGCCTCTCCCCGAAGTCCTCGACAACGAACCTCTCCCGACACCCCTCTCCGACGAGTTCCTGGCCACCTGTCCCGCAGGCACAACGGACACGGTGGAAGGCCGTGTCCACTACGCCCTGCGCGTATGGGAGCGACTCGTCCGCAGGCTCGAGACCGGCCAAGACCCCCCGGGGCGTTATCGCGAAGACCTGCTCAAGCGTGACCTGGAAGCCCGCGACGACCTCGACCGACTTTCCCACGAGATGGACGACCCGCACGCCGAGGCCCTGCGATCCACGCTCAGCCGCCTCGACCGCAGCTACCGCGACCACACCTTGCCGGGACCTGGACAGCAAACGGAGCGCTGGTGGTGGCACCAGCGATTGAAGCGCGTTCCCTGGAAGCAAGTGACCAAGTGACAGGAGCAGCGGTGCCCGTTTCGAGTACGACTCAATGGAGCGAGGTTGAGGAGATCCTGCGCCAGCGGTCCGTCACGGATGTCCTGATCCCGGGACGGATCGACCGCGACGAACGGGTCCCACGGTTCGCCCCTCAACCCGTCGTCGTGTTCGTCGTCTTGGACGAGGGCGCCCTGCGCCTGGAATCGGTCGGCGGATACGGCCAGTTGGAGGTCCGACTCGTACGATCAGTGACCCTCGACGATGTCGAACTCTTCGCCGCCATCGAGGAGGAGGGCGACGAACTCGCCCTCGCCTCCCAGGGCGAGCAACTCTTCGGCGACAGCTGGGACCGCCTGCGCTGCACCACCGTCCGCCCCTTCACGGACCCGGCGTCGAAGCCCGACGAGGGCGTGGTGAAATGCCTGGCCGTCGAACTCGAGTCCCGCTACTGGCTCTTCTTCGACCCGACCTGGACCTTCGGCATCAAAATCGGAAACGCGGAGGACATGCGCCGCTGGGAACGTAGTCAGAACGGCTCGAAGCTCGGCTGAACAGGGCCGATCTCTCCGGCGGCAGCCAGTTCCTCCAGGTCCTCCGGCTCGAGGAACTCCAAGGCGTCCGGTTCGATGCCGTGGTACGGGTCGACGTCGAGTAGCCGTCGTACGAACGCGAGGGCGAAGCTTGAGAACGGTCCGTCGAAGGTCTCGCAACCTTCTTCGTGGACCATCGTGACGATCTTCCATCGGTTTGGATCCGGGTCACAGGGAAGGAAGAAGTGCTCGTCGCCGCTGTAGTCGTATCCCCACGAGATCAGCCCACCGGGCTCGGGGCGGAAGGGGTACGGGACATGCTCGGAGCCGCCACCGTCGAGGGCCCTGTCCCGGCGCTCAGTGAAAACCTCGTGCGTCTTGCGCATGCGTGCCAGCAACGGGCTTGATCCACGCGGGTGGAAGACGACGAGCTCGCCGGAGATGACCCCGCTGCCGTAGGTGTCGAGGAACGTCTTGAAGTCACTGGGCAGAGGGGAGCCTATGTGCTGCTCGACTTCGGTCCAGTCATCCGGGGTGGACGGCCGGCGCGTGGGCTCGCCGAGCAGGGCCTGCAACTCATGTAACGAGGACACGCACTGCTCCCAAGCTCAAGCCGCTCAACCTTCGATGAGGCGAACCTAGTGGTCGTCACCCTTCAGCGACAATGCTCAACGCCTTCGCTGTCACCGGACACTCATTCCGAAACGGTGGGTTACCCAGGAGGTGGACAACCCCGCGCGCCAGGTCCTCCGATCCATGCTCACCCGCCTCTACCGCGACGACACGCTGCCAGGACCCGGGCAGCAGGCGAAGCGCTGGATGTAGACCTCAACGAGTGGTTGTATCCAGCGCCTTCACAACATGCGACCGCCTAGACGACGGCCGAGCGGACGGACAGTGTTCCCGTGGCTGTATCGATCGTTGCCTGGGTGCCGAGGGGGATCGTCGGGGGGTTGTTCCCGTGTCCGGCCGGGAGGTCGCCGAGGACCGGAATGCCGAGTCCGACCAGTCGGTCGTGCAGGACGTCGCGGATGCCCCATCCGCCCAGCGTGGGGTCGTCGGCATCGCGTTCGAAGCCGATGAACTGGGCGAGGGTGATGCCGCGCAGACCGTCGAGTGCCCGGGACCGGGTGAGTTGGGTCAGGGCGCGGTCGACTTCACCCAGCCCGGTGCCTCTTTGGTGTTCGAGGAAGAGGATGGCTCCCCGCAGGCTGGGCAGGCCGGCTCCGGTCTCCGTGCGGATCGCGTTGAGGTTGCCGCCCATCAGGATGCCGGTCGCCGTGCCGTCGACGGTGACGTCCGCGGTCACCTCGGACGGGTCGCGGTGGAGAGTGACGGAGGCGGTGGTCATCAGTGCGCGGCGCAGGGACTCGGCGGACGCGGGCCCGGTGTAGGTGTCGTTGGCTTTGGCGAAGGGGCCATGGAGTGAGGCCAGGCGGCATCGTGACCACAGGCGAGGTGGAGGTGGGTGATATCGCTGAAGCCGACGACCGGCTTCGGGTCACGTCTGAGTGCGTCGGTGTCGAGGTCGTCGACGATGCGGTAGGTGCCTTTGCCACCCATAGCGGCGATCACGGCGCGGACGCTGGGGTCGCGGAATGCCTCGTTCAGGTCGGAGAGGCGGTCCTCGTCGCGGCCGGCCATGTAACCCCACTGGTCGGAAGACGTGTTTGCCCAGCTCGACCTGAAGGCCCCAGGAGGTGAGCAGTTCGACGCCCCGGGCGACTTCTTCCCGACTGGGCGGACAGGCAGGAGCGACGATCCGCACCCGGTCTCCGGGCCGCAAGCGCGGCGACCTCAACGACGGAGGATTTTGGTGGTCATCCATCCGACAATCCTGCGCGTGATCACCAACGGCCGAGATCCACTTTCACGGATCACGCGTCATCGACCACCACATCCACCCGCACCCCAGTCCTGATCCCCCAGCCGGCCATGGCACCCGCCCCCGCCTCCAGCACATGCCGCGCCCAGATTCGGGGCAACCCCAGCCGCCCCGGCTCCATGGTGCGGACGGCGATGACGGTGAGCCGTCGGTCGAGGTAGGCGACATCGATGGGGATACGCATACGAAAGGTGTGCACGCTGTTGGCCGGGGTGAGCAGCAATGCCCCCTCAACGGAGTCTCGCCCCAACAACCCTTTGGTGCGAGCCCGATAGGAGGTGGCGATCTCCAATGGCAGGGAAGCAGCCTCGGCATCCTCCTCGCCGTGCAGAACCAGAATTCCGCGCCCGTCCCGCCATCGCCGTCCCATGCCGAGTACGCCTCCTGTTGCCGTCAGTGCCGCACTTGCGCGACCTGAACCTACCCGTAGGGAATGACCATCGGTGGCCGCATCTGTTTCGCATGCCGTAGATCGATGGGCGGAAGGTGCCAAGTGCCGGGGCAGGCAACGCCCCGTCGCGAGGCCCGGCACGCCCACAGGACGCCCCGGACGCCGCTCCTTATCGGGCAAACGTTGCCTGTCGCGGCACTAGCATGCCGGGCAGGGCCCCACGCCCCACTCGGACCCCGGACAGGGGGATGAGCATGCGGTCGACCACTTCACGTCCAATCTTCCGGCGCTCTGTCAGCATCGTCGTGGTCGGCGTGGCCCTTGCCTCAACCTCAGGATGTACCGTTCCCGTCGATGCCGTCGCCGGCCTCTCCGTGACCGCCGACGGAGATCTGCTCGGCGTCTTGATGGTGTGCGGACATCACCTCGACGGTGCGACCCTTTACGAGGACGGCGACGACGTCAACAAGCAGAAGACGGTCGGCTCATGGACCGTCGACCGCCCCCTTGGGCGGGGCCTCGTCACCTGGACACTCGATTCCCCCGCCGACGGCTGGACCACAACCAGATCCCTCGCTCCGCTCACTGTCAAGGCCACCTACGCGCTGTATGGCTGGACCAAGGACAACTCGTGGTCAGTGAGCAGCAGTTCCTTCACCCTGGCCGACCGGGACCGACTCACCCCGGGGAAGGTCCGCTACGACAGCGTCTCGGGTAGCGGTGACGAGGCCCCAATCACCGTCCCCGTGGCTGATTTCAAAAGCCAAGGCGTGCCAGGGCATGTAGGGTCACGGCGCCTCCGACTAGATCGAGAGGCACACGTGACCGGGAGGCGCGCGCTTCAACCGTCGCCTCTCTCGCATCCGGCGGGCGCTCCCCCTGAAGAGGGGGAGTGCTTCCCTATCCGCCACGAAAACTGGACGACGTCGTTCCTTCCATCGGTGCTGATCGACCGGGGAGAGGGGCGGCAGAATGGCGGAACGACTCGTGGTGGACGGGGACGAGCTTGCTCACTTCATGAAGCTTCTGAAGAAATCCGGCGACTCACTGAGGGGACTGCGTCGGGCTCTGAACGACGCGACCGTCACAGGGCTGGGCACGGATGACCTGGACTCCGCGTGCGAGGAGTTTCAGCGGGACTGGAGGTTCGGGACCCAGCAGATCGGCGAGCAGACCGACGGTCTGGCAGAAGTCATCGGGAAGAGCAGGGACAGCTATCGCGAGGTGGACAGAGCACTCGACGAAGCGCTGAAGGGGGGCAAGTCCGGCAAGGGCGGGGCGGGGAACTCAAAGTGACTCTCAGCAAGCCGCGAGGGCCCAAGTCCGGGTCGGGCCCTACTGATCCGGGCTATCCGAATCTTGGTTTCAACCCGGTGCCGGGCAGCGGGGACACGGTGCGCGAACTGCACAAGAAGCTGGGCAACTGCGCCAAAGTCCTGGAGGAGACCCATGGGTTGGTGACCAAGCTGGTGGAGGGCAGCTACTGGAAGGGCGACGCTGCCGTCGCATTCCGGGAACAGCTGGCGGACGGTCCATTGCCGCTGAACCTCAAGAACGCCGCGCACTCCATCCGCAAGGCGGCCCGCCAACTGCAACGTTGGGAGGGTGAACTCGACGACTTTCAGCGGCATGCCAGGCGACTGGAGGACGATGCAAAGGACGCGCGAGCAGCCCTGGATGCGGCGAAGAGCCACGCGAACAAGGTGGGGAAAGATCCTGAGCTGCACAAGAAGGGCGCCCAGGACGTTGAGGCGCAGAAGTCGCTGACCCATGCGCATACAGCCGTAGAGGATGCAGAGGCCGAGCTCCGCAAGATCATCGCCAGGGCGAAGAAGCTGGCCGAGGAGCACGAGGAGAAGGCGCGCCACCGAGCCGACAGGATCCGTGACGCCACACGGAAGCTGGCACCTCACGAGCCAGGAGCGTTCGACAAGGTCCTGGACTGGCTGAGTGACAACCTGCCCGACATTCTCAGCGCCTGCGCGGCCGTACTGGGCGCACTGGCACTACTGGGACTCACGGTTGTGGCGCCTTGGGTACTGCTGCTTGCGGCCGGCCTGCTGAGTGGGATGGCCTTCGGCTTGCGCGTCACCGATCCCGAAGTTCTCGGGTCGCTGAGGGGCGGTTTCGTGGACGGAGAGCTGAACGTCGAGTTTTGGAGTAACGCGCTGGGGGTCGCGGGGGACTTCCTGGGGATGCTGCCCGGATTGGGAGCGGTCATCAAGGGCGGCTATCTGGGTGTAAGGGCCTTGGGAGAGTCCGGCGAACTGCTTTCGCTGGCCGGAGATGCCGAGGAGGGCTTGACGCTGGGCCAGAAGCTCGCAAGGACGGGCACCAACGCAGTGACGTCGCTCAAGACCATCGGTAGTTCTGTCACGTCGGAGGCCGCCACTCTGGAAGGGGCGGTGAGTATTCTGGCGCACCCCCGGGTGCTGGGCGGACGGCTCGCGCCGATCGTCGAGAAGGTTGACGCGCCGGCTACGTACCTCGGGACTGGGACAGCTGTCTACGGGGTCGTGAGCAGTGGTGTGGACAGCCTTGACACCGATGCGGCCAAGACCACGACCAACCTCCTCGACGGACCCAGAACCCTCGGTGTCGACTTTCCGGCGACCTTGGGGGCCATCCACTTCCTGTTGCGCGGAGCCGGGGAGACAGCATGACCAGTGTCTCGTACATGATCGACGAGTCTGCTTGCAGCCAGGATGCCGATATCTGGTTCGCGTTGCCCGCGGGTTTCGTCCCGCTTCCGTTGCACGAGCTCAACGAGGCAGCCCGCACTGCGCAGACGGCATGGCAAGGCGACTTGCTGCGGCCCCTGCTGGAAACGATGCTCGAAGGATCTGCCCGGCAGCGGCTGCTGACCGATCTGGGGCCGGTCCTCCGCATGGCCCAGCTCCTTCTCGCGGCCGGAGCCGTGAAGTGCTGCCTCGGGCTGCATCGGGACGACGAAGGTGACGGTCGTTTGCTCCTTTCCCTCTTCACTCTTGCTTCGCGTGCGACCGACTGGGCGCCCCGCAGCGTCCTCGCGGCCCGCGCCGCCATGAGTGCACAGGGCGCCGATCAGATCCTGACCCTGGATCTGCCGTGCGGGCCGGCTTCGCTCGTGCAGGTCTCCCTGAACGGAGCACCGGAAAAGGGGATCGCCGAAGGACACCGATTGCTCCAGATCACGGCGTACGTTCCGTGCCCAGATGGCCGACGGATCGCGTTGCTCACGCTGGCTACGACGGCTGTGGACCAAGCGGAGTACTACCGGGCCTTGCTGAGCGACATCGCGGGAACGGTCAGTTTTGACAACCCGCTTCCGAACGTAATCGATGACGTACCCGACGAGGACTGAATGCCTCCTACGCGCGCCCCTTTGGCCTGGGACGATCCGGCGACCCGTCGCGCATGGGCCAAACTCGTGACCTGCGCGGCACTCGGTCAACTCTTCTGGCCCCTGGCATGGGGAGCCCTGCTGGCCTGGTACGTCAGCATGTCCGAGACCTGGACGTTGTGGCTCTTGTTCGTCCCGATGGCCTACACCTTCTACCGGACCTTTCTCCAGGTGGCGTACTGGAGAGGAGCCTTTCGTGCACGGACTCTTCTTCGGCGATATCCATGGCAGACGTACAACGCTCCGGAGAGCGGTGTCGGCAACATCCCGGGTGTTCGGAGCGGCTACGCCTGGCTGAGATTTCCCCTGCCGGATGCACCGGACCAGCAGGTGACGATGACCCTGCATTCTCATGTGCGATCCGTATGGTGGGGAGGCCGCCTCGGGAAACGGGCCAAGCCCGAACGCAAGGCACAGGTCCAGGAGATCTGGTTCGCCGGTGACCCCCGCATGGCTGCGGTGATCGCAGTACCGGGCCCGCGTCGCCTGTACGTGCTCCATCAACGCCCGACTTTCAGCCCCGACATGCCCGGCCGTGTGGTGAAGGATTCCTGACCGATTGGATCGTCCATGGGAAAGATCGTTCAGATCATGTCCGTCTCCCTCGACGGCTACATCGAAGGCCCCGGCCACGACATCACCTGGCACCGTGTCGACGACGAACTGCACCAGCACATGAACGACACGGTCAGGCAGCTCGGTGGGCTGCTCAGTGGGCGGCGTACGCATGAGCTGATGGAGGCGTACTGGCCCACCGCCGACTCGCAGCCGGGCGTCAGCAGGGTGGAGGCCGAGTTCGCCGGGATCTGGCGGGAGATGCCCAAGGTGATGTACTCGCGGACGGTCGAGAAGGCCGGGTGGAACACCACGGTTGCGAGGGAAGTCGTCCCCGGCGAGGTCGAGGCGCTCAAGGCGCAGGCCGGCGGGGATCTCGGGCTGGGCGGGGCCGAGCTCGGCGGGGAGTTCCTTCGGCTCGGGCTGGTGGATCAGCTCCGGGTGTATGTCCACCCCGTGTTGCTGGGGCGCGGCACTCGGCTGTTCCCGGGGGACCACGGGCTGCCGTACGCCGACTCCCTCCGGTTGCTGGAGAGCCGGGTGTTCGGGAACGGCGTCGTGCTTCTTCTCTACGAGTGGGAGCGTGGCACCGGTGCGGAGTAATTCTGTTGTCCGGCGCCGGGCGGCCGGGTAGGAAGGGCCCATGACCGCACTCGGAGCCGTTTTCCGTCCTCAACTGCCGCCCGAGCGCCTGCGGGACGTCGTACGTCGTGCCGACGAGAGCGGGCTGGAGCAGCTGTGGCTGTGGGAGGACTGTTTCCGGGAGGGCGGGATCTCCACCGCGGCCGCCGCACTCGCCTGGTCCGAACGGGTGAGGATCGGCGTCGGGCTGCTGCCGGTCCCGCTGCGCAACGTCGCCCTCACCGCCATGGAGGCCGCCGCGCTGCACCGGATGTTCCCGGGGCGCCCGATCCTCGCGGTCGGGCACGGCGTGCAGGACTGGATGGGGCAGGTCGGGGTGCGGGCCGAGTCGCCCCTCACGCTGCTCCGGGAGCATCTCCTCGCGCTGCGTGCCCTGTTGCGCGGGGAGCGGCTGACGACCAGCGGGCGGTACGTCCGTCTCGACGAGGTCGCTCTCGACTGGCCGCCCGCCGAACCCGTTCCCGTCCTCGCCGGCGCCACCGGGCCCCGCACGCTGCGGCTGACCGGTGAGGCCGCCGACGGTACCGTCCTCACCGCCTCCACCACCGCGGAGGGCGTACGGCAGGCCCGGCAACTCATCGGCGCCGGGCGGGAGTCGGGCGGCCGTACCGACGCGCCGCACGAAGTCGTCGTCTACCTGCTCGCCGCCACCGGCGCGGGTGCCGAGACCCGGCTGCGTGCCGAACTCGTCGCCGAGGGGCTCGCGAACGTCCCCGACCTCGGTGTCGCCGGAGACGCCGGCGCCGTCGCGAAGGCCGTCCAGCGGCTCGCGGAGGCCGGCGCCGACACGGTGATCCTCCAGCCGACCGGCGACGAACCCGACCCGGAGGGGTTCGTACGGTTCGCGGCGGAGGAGGTCAGGCCGCTCGTTCCATGAACGGCCCCGACGGCCCCGACAGCCCCAACGGCCCCATCGGCACCCCGCGAAAATCAGCGGCGCCACCCCCACCGCCCTGCCACGATCGACCCATGCCTGATCAACACCGGACTCCGGAACCCCCGCCCCACGAACCCCGCACCTTCGTATCCCTGATCGCCGAAGGCGTCGCCGTGCCCACGGAAGGGTGGGACTTCTCCTGGTTCGAGGGGCGGGCCACCGAGGAACGGCCGTCCTGGGGGTACGCCGTCTCCCTCGCCGACCGGCTGGCGCACGCCACCGCCGTGCTGGACGTCCAGACCGGGGGAGGGGAGGTCTTCGACTTCGCCCTCGGACGGGCGCCGAAGACCCCGGTGCTCACCGCCGCCACCGAGGGCTGGCCGCCCAACGTCGGCAAAGCCACCGAGCTGCTCCGCCCTCGAGGCACCGTGGTGGTCGGTGTCCCCGAGGACGCACCGCTGCCGTTCGCGGACGGTGCCTTCGACCTCGTCAGCAGCCGGCATCCGGTGACCCCGCACTGGACGGAGATCGCCCGCGTCCTGCAGCCCGGCGGCACGTACTTCGCCCAGCACGTCGGCCCGCGCAGCGTCTTCGAGCTCGTCGAGCACTTCCTCGGTCCGCAGCCGGAGGCCCACCTCAGCAGCCGTCACCCCGAGCGCGAACGCGCCGGCGCGGAGGCGGCCGGTCTGGAGATCGTCGACCTGCGTGCCGAGCGGCTGCGGGTCGAGTTCCACGACATCGCGGCCGTCGTCCACTTCCTGCGCAAGGTGATCTGGATGGTCCCGGACTTCACCGTCGAGGCCTACGAGCCCCGACTCCGGGCTCTGCACGAGCGGATCGAGTCCGAGGGCCCGTTCGTGTCCCACAGCACGCGCCACCTCTTCGAGGCCCGCAAGCCGGTCCGGTAAGACGGCAGAGTAAGACGGCGGCACCGCCCGGTTCCGCGGGATTGGCCAGGAAATGCTGGTCCAGCCGCCGTGCGCCAGACCGGTGACCGATGGTGGCCAGGGTCATGTGGTGACTGTGCGGCGGTAGTGGGAGGGAAGCCGTCCTGGAGCCGACGGGTCGGTTTCCACATTGTTATTCCCGCGAGTCGCATCCAGCCCCATCGGTCACGTAGGTTCAGACCAAGGTAATTCGCGCAAGCAAATATGTGCGGTCGGCACCGCGCGGTGGAGGGGGCTGCGCGGGTGCCGTTTCTCCCCGGGCGCCTGCCGTCGTGGGCGTCAAGCGGGCGTTCGCACCCGCCGTCACCCACCCGGAGGACCTCGGTCGCGACACGCCGAACGCGTACCAAGACGCGCCGAACCGCGTCTTCCCTGAGAAACCGCTGTGATCCGGCCAGGAGCCCCCTCCGCAGAGGGCTCTCCGTGACCACCCATGCGTCGCCGTTCGATTCCGGAGAGTAGTTGTGGCACGCCGATGCGCGCAGCATCACTTACGAAGGGTTATGGTGGAAACCCCCCCTCGGGCCGGTCCGTCTCCCCCCCACGGACCGGCCCGTTTTTTGTCCCGTCGGACCGGCCCGTTTCTTGGGTGCGGGGTCGTGACGTCAGCGGTCGCGCCGCGCGGTGCGACCAGGCACGACCAGGCACGGGGGCTCCCCGCACTCGTCCACAAGCCGACCCACGAGCCGGCCGACAAGCCGACCCACGAGCCGGCCGACAAGGCGGCCCACAAGCCGACCACCCCCCCACATTTGGCGCCCCCGACGGCCCCGACGCCCCCCGAACGTCAAATAGGCGCCCGCTACAACCAACGGTAGGCTGCGGCCCGCGGGGACCGTACCGGTACGGAGGGGCTGACGATCTAGTGAACCTGCGCGACAAGCTGCGCGGCCTGTTGGTCAGGCTGTACGCGCGCCGGGTGGAAGGCCACCTGGACCACGCTCAGGTGCCCAAGCACATCGGCGTCATCATGGACGGGAACCGGCGCTGGGCGAAGGCGGCCGGCTCCACGACCGTGCACGGCCACCGGGCCGGCGCGGAGAAGATCGAGGAGTTCCTCGGCTGGTGCACGGAGACGGACGTCGAGGTCGTCACCCTGTGGCTGCTGTCGACGGACAACTTCGACCGCCCGCAGGAGGAGCTCGTCCCGCTGCTCGGGATCATCGAGGGCGTCGTGCACGCCCTCGCCGAGGACGGTCGCTGGCGGGTGCACCACGTCGGCACGCTCGACCTGCTGCCGCAGCGGATGCAGACCACGCTCAAGGAGGCCGAGGAGGCCACCGCCCACATCGACGGGATACTGGTCAACGTCGCCATCGGCTACGGCGGCCGGCAGGAGATCGCCGACGCGGTGCGCGCGATGCTGCTCGACGCCCACGACAAGGGCACCCCGATGGAGGACCTCGCCGAGGCCGTCGACGTCGACATGATCGGCCGCCACCTCTACACCGGCGCCCAGCCCGACCCCGACCTGGTCATCCGCACCAGCGGCGAGCAGCGGCTGTCCGGCTTCATGCTGTGGCAGACGGCGCACTCCGAGTACTACTTCTGCGAGGTCTTCTGGCCCGCCTTCCGCAAGGTCGACTTCCTGCGCGCCCTGCGTGACTACGCCGCGCGACACCGCCGTTACGGCGGATGACGTCGGAAATCCCGCTACTACCCCCTTTCCGACAGAAGTAACAGGGAGTTCACCAGGACGCCGCCCGACGCGTCGGCATGGCAGCGCATGTTCGAGGGCATAAGCCAGTCAGGTCGATGCCCGAACCACGGGTGTCGGATCTCAGCGGGCGGCACGGGGCCGTCCGCCCGGGAGGCCCCTTGCACCAGCCCGACCGTGCGGTTCCGGCACGGAAGACAAGGCGGAGGGCCGGTCCCCGGCCCGTGCAAACGGGCCGTCGACCGGCCCAGCTCCACTCCGTCGCTCCCCGACCTCATCCGAGGGGGTACGTCCTTCCGTGGTGACCAGCACAAAGCGCCACAAGCCAGACCGGCGCACCTATGTTCTCGACACCAGTGTTCTGCTGTCGGACCCCAACGCACTGAACCGCTTCGACGAGCACGAGGTCGTGCTCCCCATCGTCGTGGTCACGGAGCTGGAGGCCAAGCGGCACCATCCCGAACTCGGGTACTTCGCCCGGCAGGCCCTGCGCCTGCTCGACGACTTCCGGGTCCGGCACGGCCGTCTCGACGCCCCCATCCCGATCGGGGACCTCGGCGGCACCGTGCGTGTCGAGCTCAACCACTCGGACCCCAGCGTGCTGCCGACCGGCTACCGCCTGGGGGACAACGACTCCCGCATCCTCGCGGTCGCCCGCAACCTGCAGGCCGAGGGGTACGACGTCACCGTCGTGTCGAAGGACCTCCCGCTCAGGATCAAGGCCTCGTCCGTCGGGCTCCTCGCCGAGGAGTACCGCGCCGAACTCGCCATCACGGGCTCCTCCGGCTGGACCGGGATGTCCGAACTGACCCTGCCGGCCGAGCAGGTGGACATCCTCTTCGAGGAAGGGCACGTCTACGTCCCCGAGGCGTCCGACCTGCCCGTGCACACCGGCCTGACCATCCACTCCGAGCGTGGCAAGGCGCTCGGACGGGTCACGGCGGACGGCAACGTCCGGCTGGTGCGCGGCGACCGGGAGGCCTTCGGGATCAAGGGCCGCAGCGCCGAGCAGCGGATCGCGCTCGACCTGCTGCTCGACCCGGACGTCGGGATCGTCTCGATGGGCGGCCGGGCCGGCACCGGCAAGTCGGCGCTCGCGCTGTGTGCGGGTCTGGAGGCCGTGCTGGAGCGACGCCAGCACAAGAAGGTGATGGTCTTCCGGCCGCTGTACGCGGTGGGCGGGCAGGAGCTCGGCTATCTGCCGGGATCCGAGTCCGAGAAGATGAGCCCCTGGGCGCAGGCGGTCTTCGACACGCTGTCCGCGGTCACCAGCCGAGAGGTCATCGAGGAGGTCACCGCGCGCGGGATGCTCGAGGTGCTGCCGCTCACCCACATCCGCGGCCGCTCGCTGCACGACGCGTTCGTGATCGTG
The DNA here is from genome assembly GCF_044768275.1 of Streptomyces sp. NPDC101152. Taxonomy (NCBI): domain Bacteria; kingdom Bacillati; phylum Actinomycetota; class Actinomycetes; order Kitasatosporales; family Streptomycetaceae; genus Streptomyces; species Streptomyces sp. NPDC101152. The sequence continues at coordinate 97,070 of NZ_JBIWPO010000001.1, forward strand.
GACGAGGCGCAGTCGCTGGAGCGGAACGTCCTGCTGACCGTGCTGTCCCGTGTCGGTGCCAACTCACGGGTCGTTCTCACCCATGACGTGGCCCAGCGGGACAACCTGCGCGTGGGGCGCTACGACGGTGTCGTCGCCGTCGTGGAGAAGCTGAAGGGGCATCCGCTCTTCGCGCACGTGACCCTGACGAGGTCCGAGAGGTCCCAGATCGCCGCACTGGTGACCGAAATGCTGGAAGACGGTCACATCTGACCGATTCGGCAGCGGTTGGCGCCGTCCCACAAAGGCTGTGAGCCTACTGGGACGGCGCTTTCGCGTGTGGCGGTTTCGCGAAATCCCCAGGGCCAAACCGGATGTGAGCTTTCACACGCAACTCGGAATTGCCACCCGGCGTCCGGTTACGGCAGAGTCTCTTTCCTGTCAGGCCCCGCATACGACACAGCTGTACCCCCAGCGGTACGGCGCCACATGAGCACCACCATCAACTCCATACCGGACGTCGTATGCCGCCCGCGCACCACGCGGCGCTCCCCGCACGGGAGTTGCCCACCGGGCCCGTGCCTCCCGTGACCGTGCAGTGGGGAGGCCAGCGTTCAGGGGCACGATTGCGTCCGCCAGGGTCACCGAAGCGGGCGATGCTGGAAGGAAACCGTGTGAGCCGGATTTCGGTCCGGGGATTCGCAGTGGCCTCGGCCACCGCGGTCACCGCCGTCGGAAGCGTCGTCGGAGTTGCCTCGGGCAGCGTCGCGCAGAACAACGACGCCGAGGCGACGGCAGCCGACACCACGCTGCTCGCTGACATACCGGCGGGGCAGCAGGCCCAGGTGCAGACCGCGTCCCTGACGCAGCAGGCCGACGCCCAGGCCATCCAGGCGGATGCCAGCGCCAAGAAGGACGCCGAGGAGGCCGCCCGCAAGGCCGCCGCCGAGACCGCCCTGGCCAAGAAGGCCGCCGCCGAGCAGGCGGCCAAGGACGCCAAGGCGCGCGCGGACGCCAAGTCGGCGGCGAGCCGGAGCAGCTCCGACTTCCCGGTCCAGAGCTCGTACAGCATCGCCGACATCCAGGCGATGGCACGGCAGATGGTGCCCAGCGGCCAGTTCCAGTGCTTCAGCTACATCGTGGACCACGAGTCCAGCTGGAACTACCACGCGGTGAACGCCAGTTCCGGCGCCTACGGTCTGTTCCAGGCCCTGCCCGCCTCGAAGTACTCCACGGCGGGCTCCGACTGGCAGACCAACCCGGCCACGCAGATCAAGTGGGGCCTCAACTACATGAACAGCCGCTACGGCAGCCCGTGCCAGGCCCAGTCCTTCTGGGCCGCCAACCACTGGTATTAAGCCGTCGGGGTCCCGCACCCCTCTCTCAACCTTCGACAGCCCCTCCCCGTCCTAGGGGGAGGGGCTGTCGCCCTGTACGGTCGGACGCGAACGGCTCCGGGGGGAGGAGTGGTGGCCAGCACCCGGGGACGCGGGGGAAGAGGACGGATCATGTCGCGAGTGCCAGGGTGGCTCGGTCGGCTCGGCGCGGGCCTCACCGAGGTGAGTGAGCGGCTGGACGAGCGCCGCGCCGAGGTGGAGCGGGAGGAGGCCGAGATCGGGCCGCCGCCGCGCAGGACCGTCAAGGCCGCGCGCAGCTCCGCCGGCGACCGGCCGGCCGCGCGGTCCGTCGGGCACGTCGACCACATCGACCACGTCGACCAGGTCATCGAGGTCCACCCCGCCCCGGTCCGCCCCGACCCCGCGCACGCCGTGCCATGGGGGGTTCGGGTCGCCGCCGAGGCCGGCTGGCGGCTGCTGGTGCTCGCGGGCACCGTCTGGGTGCTGATGCGGGTCATCAGCACCGTACAGCTCGTCGTCTTCGCCTTCGTCATCGCGCTGCTCATCACGGCGCTGCTGCAGCCGACGGTGGCCCGGCTCAAGAGCCACGGCGTCCCGCGCGGCCTGGCCACGGCCCTCACGGCGATCCTGGGCTTCGTCGTGCTGGGCCTGTTGGCGTGGTTCGTGACCTGGCAGGTCATGGAGAACATCGACAACCTCTCCAACCAGATCCAGCACGGCATCGACGACCTGCGCAACTGGCTCCTGAAGAGCCCCTTCCACGTCACCGACAAGCAGATCAACCAGATCGCCAAGAACCTGCGGGACGCGGTCGGCGCCAACACCGACCAGATCACGTCCTTCGGCCTGGAGGGCGTCCAGGTCTTCGTCGAGGTGCTGACCGGCATCCTGCTGACCTTCTTCTCGACCCTCTTCCTGCTCTACGACGGCCGGCGCATCTGGGAGTGGACGCTCAAGCTGATCCCCGCGGCGGCCCGCCCGGCCGTCGCCGGCGCCGGCCCGCGTGCCTGGCGCACCCTGACCGCCTACGTCCGCGGCACGGTCCTGGTGGCCCTCATAGACGCCGTCTTCATCGGCATCGGCATCTACTTCCTCGACGTGCCCATGGCCGTCCCGCTGGCCGTGTTCATCTTCCTGTTCTCCTTCATCCCGCTGGTCGGCGCGGTGGCCTCCGGCGCGCTCGCGGTGGTCGTCGCGCTGGTCACCCAGGGCGTGTTCACCGCGGTGATGACGCTGGTCGTGGTCCTGGCGGTCCAGCAGATCGAGGGCCACATCCTGCAGCCCTTCATCCTCGGCCGCGCGGTCAGCGTGCACCCCCTCGCCGTGGTCCTCACGGTCGCCACGGGCGGCATGGTGGCCGGCATCGGCGGCGCGGTGGTGGCCGTACCGCTGGTGGCGGTGACGAACACGGTGGTCGGCTACCTGCGGGCGTACGACCTGGAACGGCGGGCGGCCGGCGGTGGCCGCGCGGGGGAGCCACCGGAGCGGGCGGGGACCGATGAAGAGCCGCTCGAGCCCGTCGGGGCCGAGGGGGGCCCGGCCCCCAGTGAGGCCGGCGCCTGAAAAGAGTTCGGAGATCGGTCAAATGAGCGCCGAACAAAGGCATTTGGACGGCCCGGCGGCTCAACTTCCGTCAGCTGGGGACAGCTCGGAAGTTTCCCGCCGGAATATGCGCCCGGCTTGATACACCTTCCCTCCTCAGCGCTACGCGTCAGGCGTATGTGCGATCTGCGGCAGGGCGGGGGGCGTGATGTCGGGCTACGAGCTGCTGGCGCGCTCCCTGGCCGCCTGCGGCCGTGAGGGGCTGACGGGGGAGCTGCGGGTGTCCGGGGCGCCCGGGGGCGTGTTCCACCTCCGGGACGGCCTCGTGGTCGCCGCGGAGTCGCCCGGGGCGCCCGGTGCCGAGGCGCTGCTGCTGCGTTCGGGGCGGGTGAGCGGCGAGCAGTGGGCCGCGCTGGTACGGGAGGCCGGAGGGGCGCGCTGGCCGGGTGCCGGGCTGATCGCGCACGGCTTCGCCGGAGCCGCCCAGTTGCGGGTGGTGTGCACGATGGCGCTCAGGGACGCGGCGTTCGCGGTCGTCGCGGGCCAGGTGGACGGCTGTGAGTGCGCCGCACCCCGATGCGAACCGCCCGCCCTCCTCGCCGTGGGCGAGCCGCCCTCCCGGCTGCTGCAGGACGCGGCCCGCAAGCTCGCCGCCCTCGCCGCGCTGCCCCGCCCCGTCCACCCCGACCGGGAACGGCCCGTACCCGTACGGCGGTTCGACGAATCCACGCTGAGCGAGCTGCGGCGCGACCTGCTCACCCACGCCGACGGCCGGCGTACCGCCCGCGACCTCGCCTTCCGCACCGGGCGCGGTGTCTACACCGTCACCGTCGAGGTGGCCCGCATGCTCGCCGAGGGCCTGCTGGAATGCGCCCCGCCGCCCACACCGGTCCCCGTCCGTACGCCACCGGAGGGCCTGAGGCAGCGCACACCCCCGCCCCCCGCACCGCCCGAGCCCGAGCCGCCCCCGCCCGTCGAGCTGCCACGCCGCCGTCCGGGCGGGTTCTTCCGCCTAAGGAACGGAACCACCAGATGACCGAATGCCACATGTTTCAAGGGAGTTGAGCCTATGGATCACGAAGCCCTGGCGCACGAGATGCGCGGACTGCGAGAACAGGTGACCGGCATCACCGACACCGCGGTCGCGGCCTCGGACGGGCTGCTCATCGCCGCCGACACCGCCGACTCGATCGACCCGGAGGGCCTCGCGGCGCTCGCCGCGGCCGGGCTCGGCCTCGCCCGGCGCACCGCCCAGGCGACCGCCCGCGGCACCCTGCGCCGCACGGTGACGTACGGCAGCCACGGCTGTGCCGCCTTCTACGCCGTCGGCGACACGGCCCTGATGGTCGTCCTCGGTGACGAGGGCCTGGACGTGGACCGGCTGCACCGGGTCACCCAGGCGGCCCTCGACCGGATCGGCTCGATCCTCATGGACAAGACGGCAGAAGGAGTCTGAAGGGATGGCGACGAAGCGTATGACCCCCGGTTTCTCCGACCAGGTGATGGGCCTGGTCAAGTCCTTGCGTACGGACGCGCCCGACTGTCTGGCCTCGGGCGTCGTCGACATGTCCACCGGCATGCTGCTGTCGTACGAGACCGTCGACAATCACCCGCCGGAGGTCCTGGACCTGCTGGCCGGCGCCACCCTGGACCTGTTCCAGGGGCGCACGGTGGTGATGATCGAGGACGTCTTCAAGGAGCGGCGCGGCGTCCAGAGCGACAACCACTTCTTCCAGGAGATCCTCGTCAACAGCGAGAACCTCACCCACCTGTTCGTGCGGATGAACGAGCAGCAGGACGTCGTCGCCGTCGTCGTCTGCCGCAAGTCGGTCAATGTGGGGATGCTGTTCGCCCAGGTACGGCGGGTCGTGCAGAGCTACGGCCTGTGAACGCATCCGGGCCCCTCCCCGTCGCAGGGGGAGGGGCCCGGATGCGGCGCCTACTCGGTGCGCAGGCCCTCCGGGCGCATCAGCCGCAGCAGCGGCGGCAGGCTGAGCGCGGTCACGGCGAGCACGACCGCCGCGCCGAGGCCCGTCATCGTCAGCACGCTCGCCCAGTCCACGGTCACCGAGTCACCGGTCATCTTCAGCAGCACCGCGCCCAGCGTCAGCCCGACCACGGACGCCAGCAGCAGCCCGAGCGCGATCGGGATCGCCGTCTGCCACAGCACCGACAGGCTCAGCGTGCGGCGCCGGGTGCCGAAGGCGACCAGCGACGACAGCAGCTTCCTGCGCTCCCGCAACTGCTCCAGCTGGGAGACCAGCAGGCTCGCGCCGATCAGCACCAGCACGCAGGTCGCGCCGACGAACAGGCCGGTGCGGATGGACCGGAACTGCAGGGACTGCTCGGTGGACGTCAGCGTGAACTCGGTCGCCAGCGGATCGAGCCGCGCGCTGGTGTTGCGCGCGTACTCGCGGGCGTCCGGTACCGACGGATCCAGTGAGACGTACACCTTGTTGGTCAGGCCGGCCGCCGCCGCGGGCAGCGCCGTCGAGGTGATGAGCAGGCCGCCGCGCGCGTAACCGCTGGGGTCCTCGCGGGGGGTCGCCGTCCTGATGTCCGCGGGCACCTTCCAGGCGGCGGCCGGACGGCTCGTGACCCCGCTCCAGCCCGGGTTGAACCACAGCGTCCCGCCGGGCCTGAACAGCTCCTTCTCCTTGGCGTCGGAGTCGCCGCCCACGATCTGGAAGATGTCGCCGTCCCGGCACGAGGGCAGCGTCGCCACCTCGCGCAGTTCCGCGCAGGAGCCGGCGGCCACCTCCAGCTCGTTCTGCGGGTCCTTCGGCGCGTTCCCCAGCGAGCCCTCCGCGAGGACCGAGGCACGGCTCACGCCCTCGGTCCGCACGAACTGCCGGCGTGCCTCGGCGAGTGAGACGCCGCCTCCCTGCAGGGAGACCTCCATCTGCGCCCGGTTCACGTCGTTGCGTGTCTGCTTGGTGTAGTCGTGCTCGACGCCGGAGAACAGCATCTGCAGCGCGATCGCCCCGGCCACCGCGACCGCGATGCCGTTGACCATGCGGGCCGCCGAACCGCTGCTCAACTGCAGCCTGCGGACCGCCAGTTGCCAGGAGACCGCGCCGGGATCCAGCCGGGCCACCACGGCCTCGACGACCCACGGCAGCAGAGCGGTGACGCCGACCAGCAGCAGCACGGTGCCGCTGATCACCATCCACTGGTTGAAGTTCCCGTTGCGGTTGCCCTGTCCGACCATCGGGTACAGCAGGCCGAGGCCGGCCAGCGGGAGCAGCAGCCGCCACCACAGCCGGCGGCGCGGCGGCCTGGCCGTACGGACCACGCCCAGCGGTTCGATGACGACCCCGCGCAACGCGAACAGGGTCACCAGCACGGCCGCGGCCGGGACCGCGACGGCGACGAGCACGACGAGCAGGGGCGAGGAGTCGAGGTCGCTCGGGAAGACACTGATGTCCCGCACCACCAGCAGGGCCGCGAGCTGCCGCGCCACCAGGAAGAAGACGGTGCCGAGGACCAGCCCGAGCAGCGCCCCGGCCAGGGCCTCGCCGCCCGCGATCCGGCGCGCCATCCGCCCGTCCGCGCCGACCAGGCGCAGCGCGGCCAGCCGGCGGTCCCGGCGCTCGCCGCCGAAGCGCACGGCCGCGGCGATGAACACGCCGACCGGCAGCAGCAGCACCACGAAGATGATCATGACGAGCAGGAGCAGGACGGGGTCCAGCGGCTGGTCCTGGTGCCCGGGGGAGGGCCCGAAGTAGTCGAGCCGCTCGATGTAGCCGCCTCTCAGATGGTTCTCCAGTCCCGTGGCGCCCGCGTAGAAGGCGAGCTCGGCGGGCCCGATCAGTCCGGCCTCCTGGATGGTTCCGGTGATCCGGTACGGGATGCGCTCGCGCAGCAGCCTGCCGGAGCCGGAGTCCAGCAGCTCCTTCAGCGCGGGCGAGACCACCATCTCGCCCTTCGCCGGGAACCTGCTCACACCCGGCGGCAGCGGCGAGCGGGCACCCTCGGGCTCCAGCAGCCGGCCGCGCACGTCCCTGCCGCGGAACGTCGTGCCGGCCTGGCCGACGATCAGCGTGTCGTCCGCCTTCTTCAGCGCCTTGCCGGTGAAGGTGAAGTCGTCCCGGGCACTGCCGCGGTGGTCACGCGCGGACAGTGCGTTCGGGATCGCCGTCGTGATCAGCAGCAGGGCCACGCCGAGCCCCACACCGACGGCGGTCAGCAGGGCCCGTACCCAGCCCTCGCGGCCGCCCACGAAGGCGAACCGCACCCCCATGGCCAGATCCCCGGCCCACCCCCGCAGTGTCATACGACCCGCTCCATGTCCCGGGACCTGCCGTCCCGTACGACGATCTCGCGGTCGGAGTAGGCGGCCACCCGGGCCTCGTGCGTGACGAGGACGACCGCCGCGTTGGTCGACCGGGCCGCCTCCGTCAGCAGCTCCATCACGCGCTCGCCGTTGAGCGAGTCGAGCGCGCCGGTCGGCTCGTCGGCGAAGAGCACCCGTGGGTTGGTCACCAGCGCCCGGGCGACGGCGACGCGTTGCCCCTGGCCGCCGGAGACCTCGCCGGGGCGCTTCTTGCGCAGGTCGTCGACCTCGAGCCGCTCCATCCAGCCCAGCGCGGCCTTCTCGGCCTCCTTGCGCGAGGTGCCGTTCAGCCTGAGCGGCAGGGCGACGTTCTCGACGCAGGTCAGCTCCGGCACCAACTGCCCGAACTGGAAGACGAACCCGAACTCCGAGCGGCGCAACGCGCTGCGCTCGGCGTCGCCCATGGTCGCCATCTCGCGACCGTTGTAGACGATCGATCCGGAGTCGGGCGGCACGATCCCGGCGAGGCAGTGCAGCAGCGTCGACTTGCCGGACCCGGAGGGGCCCATCACGGCGACGACCTCGCCGGGGTGGATGGAGAACTCGGCGCCGTCGAGGGCGACCGTGGGGCCGTAAGCCTTGTGCAGGTCGTCGGCGACCAGCAGGGAGCCGGCGGGAGTCACCTGGCCACCACCTCGGCGAGCTTGTCGAGACGCGCCGCGGTGAGCTCCAGCCACCGCAGGTCGGCCTCGAGATGGAACAGGGCGTGGTCGCAGATCAGCTGGTCGGCGAGGTCGCCCTTCCTCTTTCGGTCCGTCAGGATGCGCATCATGCGCAGGTGCTCGGCACGCTGGGTGTCGAGGATGTCGGCCGCGTTGCGGTGCGTGAGCAGCGCGAGGACGACCTTGGTGTAGAGCGTCGACTGGAGGTACGGCTCCGGCGCCTCGGGCGTCGCGAGCCACCGCTCGACGTCGGTGACCCCGGCGTCGGTGATGGCGTACCGCTTGCGCTCGGGACCGCCGCCCGCCTCGATGCCGTCGACCTCGACGAGGCCGTTCTTCAGCAGCCGGGACATCGTCGAGTAGACCTGGCCGTAGTGCAGCGGCCGGTCGTGACCGAACTTCTCGTCGAAGGCCCGCTTCAGGTCGTAACCGTGGCGCGGACCGGACTCCAGGAGCCCCAGAAGGGTGTGACCGATGGACATGCCGAGGACTGTACATGGTGTGTATACGCGCCATGTATACGCACGGTGTGTAGATCATGGCGGGGTGTGGGAGGGCCCAGGTGAGGGCCGATTGTCACAACTCCGTCACGGAGAGGGCGGGGGCTCGGGTGGGCGGCCCCTTCTGGGCAGGGGGCCCGCCTCCCCGGGCAGCCGGCCCGCCTCCTTCAGCGCCCTGCGCAGCAGGAACTCGATCTGGGCGTTGGCGGAACGCAGCTCGTCGCCGGCCCAGCGCGCGATCGCCTCGTGCACGGCCGGGTCCAGCCGCAGCAGCACCTGCTTGCGCTGCTGCGGCCGGCGTGCGGGCGTGGCGCCCTCGGAGGGTTCCGTCACTGGTAGAGGGTCCCGGTGTTCAGTACGGGCTGCGGTGCGCGGTCCCCGCACAGCACCACCATCAGGTTGGACACCATCGCCGCCTTGCGCTCCTCGTCCAGCTCCACGATGTCGCTCCCCCACTGCCTGAAGGGCGTGGGAGGTGCCCCCACGGAGATCCGGACGAGCGCCGCCTCGACCATCCCGACCGCCCTGTCCACGATCTGCCGCCGGGCCGCCACGACGGCCCCCGCCTGCTGGCGCTGGAGCATCGCCGAGGCGATCTCGGGAGCGTACGCGAGATGCGTGAACCGGGACTCGATGATCTGCACGCCGGCCGCCTCCACGCGCGCGTGCAGTTCAATGGCGAGCTTCTCGGTGATCTCCTCGGCGTTGCCGCGCAGCGACAGCCCGCCCTCGTCGTGCGCGTCATAGGGGTACTCGATGGCGATGTGCCGTACGGCCGCCTCGGTCTGCGTGGCGACGAACTCCAGGTAGTTGTCGACCTCGAACGTCGCCTGCGCCGTGTCGCGCACCCTCCAGACCACCACGGCGGCCAGTTCGATCGGATTGCCGTAAGCGTCGTTCACCTTCAGTACCGCGGTCTCGTGGTTGCGGACACGGGTGGAGATCCTCGTGCGTGAGGTTGGGGGCACCTCCCGCTCGAGCGAAGCCGAGAGTGGGGGAGGGTTCACCCGCGCAGCCCGTCCTGGCGGATCGTCCCCCGGTAGCGCCCGAAGAGCTGCACGACCCGCGCCTCGCCCGGCGCCACGGTGTTCAGGCCCCGCAGCGAGATGATCGCGGCGAGGAGCACGAGGATCCCCGCGGGTATCAGCGCGGCCTTCACGCCGGTGGCACTCGCCGCGGCCGCAGCGGCGAGCAGCGCGGCCCCGGCGCCCAGGCCGAGGAGCCCGAGCAGCAGCGCGAGTCCTCCGCCGATGCTGTGCGCGTCGAACTCGCGGACCCGGGGAGCGGGCATCTCCGGTACGTCGGCGGTCGGTGTGGAGTCCTGTTCGGACATGGGTGATCCCCCGTTCTCATACGGTCCTCAAGCGGTCCTTAAGGTCCCGTTGGTCAGATTCTTACCTATCTTGGTTCTAGCCAAGTGATATCACTTTACCCCCGCGAGGCAACCCTGAAGCGCTCTGACCCGTCGGTTCCGTTGGGGCGGGTGCTGATTCTCACGCCCGGGAAAGGCCGGATCGGCGGACCTTTGTCATATCTCCTGGTGTTAGCTTTCTGAGCTGACCTGAGCGGCGGAACCTGTGTGACGTGTGAGCACACATGAACGAAGCGGAGCGGATCGGACCCATGGGACGAGCGGAAGAGAGACGAGCGCGACAGCGCGGTGCCCGCCGCGCGGCGCCCCCGACGCGCTCGCCCCAGGCGACGGCGCCCCCGACGCGCTCCGCCCAGGCGACGGCGTCCGCGGGTCCGGCGGCGGCGGAGCCCACCGTCATGGGCGGCCGGGCCGCGGCCCGCAGGGCGGCCCAGGGACGCGGCAAGCCGAAGGGGAAGGGCAAGGACGGCCGCAGCTTCCTGCGCCGGATGTTCACCTGGAAGAAGGTCGTCGGCACGATCTTCACCCTGTGCCTGCTCGTCATGGGCGCCTTCGTGGCGCTGTACGTGATGACCCCGATCCCGGCGGCGAACGCGGACGCCACGCTGCAGAGCAACGTGTACAAGTACAGCGACGGATCCCTGCTGACCCGCGACGGTCAGCGCAACCGCGAGATCGTCGACCTCTCCAAGGTGCCCAAGGACGTCCAGCGGACCTTCGTCGCCGCTGAGAACAAGACCTTCTACCAGGACTCCGGCGTCGACCTCCGGGGTACCGCCCGAGGCATCTTCAACACGCTCATGGGCAAGGGCGCGCAGGGCGGTTCGACGATCACCCAGCAGTACGTGAAGAACTTCTACCTGACCCAGAACCAGACCGTCACGCGCAAGCTGAAGGAACTGGTCATCTCGCTGAAGCTGGACCGCCAGAAGTCCAAGGACTACATCCTCGCCGGCTACATCAACACCAGCTACTACGGCCGTGGCGCCTACGGCATCCAGGCCGCCGCGCAGGCCTACTACCGCGTGGACGCCCAGAACCTCTCGGTCGAGCAGGGCGCCTACCTCGCGGCCCTCCTGCAGGCGCCGAACCAGTACGACTGGGCCATCGCCACCGACACCGGCAAGCAACTGGCCAAGGCCCGCTGGAACTATGTGCTCGACAACATGGTCAAGCAGCACTGGCTGGACCCGACCAAGCGCGCGGCCATGAAGTTCCCGGTGCCCAAGGACCCCAAGGCCTCGCCGGGCATGGGCGGGCAGACCGGATACCTGGTGGACGCGGCCAACAACGAACTCGCCGCACAACTGGTCGCCGAGGGCAAGTCCGACAACGTCAACGACGCCCTGACGGCGATCAAGGCCGGCGGCTGGACCATCACGCTCAACATCGACAAGAAGAAGCAGTCCGCGCTGGTGAAGGCCGCCAAGAGCCAGCTGACCGGCAAGCTGAACCCGAAGAAGCGCAAGGTCGACGGGGACGTCCAGGCCGGTGCCGTGTCCGTGGACCCGAAGACGGGCGGGGTCGTCGCCCTGTACGGCGGCAAGGACTACTTCTCCCACTACTACAGCAACGCGACCCGCCGGGACTACCAGGTGGCGTCCACCTTCAAGCCGGTGATCCTCGCCGCGGCCCTGGCCAAGCAGGCGCAGACGCAGGACGGCCAGGAGATCACGGCCACGACGACCTACGACGGAACCAGCGGCCGTCAGGTCGTGGACCACGGCAGCAAGGTCGGCTTCGGGCCGCCCAACGAGGACAACACGGACTACGGCAAGATCACCGTCCAGAAGGCGATGGACTACTCCGTCAACGCCGTCTTCGCGCAGATGGGCGTCGACGTCGGCATGCAGAACGTGCTGGGCGTCGCCGGCCAGCTCGGCATGGACACCAAGGGCCTGCAGGCGGTGCCCGCCCAGACGCTCGGTTCCATGGGCGCGAGCCCGATGGAGATGGCCGGGATCTACGCCACCTTCGCCAACCACGGCAAGAAGGTCACCCCGACCGTCATCAAGTCCGCCGTCCAGAGCGGCGGCAGCCCCATCCAACTGCCGAACCCCATCGGCGGCCAGGTGATCACCCGCGAGGCAGCCGACACGGTGACCTCGGTCCTGACGGGCGTGGTCGACGACGGTACGGCCAAGGAGTCGGTGGCCAACAACCCCGCCCGCAACGGCCAGCAGGTGGCGGGCAAGACGGGTACGTCCGACAAGAACAAGTCGGCGTGGTTCACCGGGTACACACCGGATCTGGTGACCTCGGTCGGCGTGTTCGGCGAGGACGCGAAGGTCCACGCGCAGGTCCCGCTGTACGGAGCGGGTGGCGTGGCACGCGTCAACGGCGGTGGCTTCCCGGCGCAGGTGTGGGCGGCGTACATGTTCGGCGTGACGCAGAGCGACACCAAGTTCGACCTCCAGACGACCCAGGGCGCGGCGGTCGCGCCGTCGTTCACCCCGTCGAGCACTCCGAGCAGCACCCCGTCGAACACTCCGAGCGGCACCCCGTCGCACAAGCCCAGCAACAGCCCGTCGAACAAGCCCAGCAACAGTCCGTCGAACAAGCCCAGCAACAGTCCGTCGAACACCCCCAGCAACAGCCCGTCGAACAGTCAGTCGCCCCCCTTGAACAACCCACTGAAGCCGAACAACGGCCAGTAGCCAACAGAAAATCACGCGGACGCTCGGCTGAGGTTTCCCAGCCGAGCGTTTTGCATGGGCAACCGATGACGGCCGGTCCGGCGTTCGTCCCTGACGATCCGGCACGCCAATAGGTTGTGGGCGATTTCAAGCCGAGATTTTACCGATTTTGCAGGTGCCATAAAAATGCTTGACTCGGGTGACATGCATCGGCCAAGCTTTCTTCTCGGCAGTCGAGGGGGAAGCGACAGACATCATGGCGGCCCTGACTCGGTGTGTGAAATGTCAAACGTGGGGGATACCTGGCATGCGCAAAATGTCCAAGCTTGCGCTCATTTCCGTTGCTGCAACGGCTTTTTCGATGCTTCCGCTGGCTGGTACTTCGTACGCCGCGGGCTGTTCCGGCGCCGGCTGCGACAACAAGGGGCCGAAGGCGACCGCCTGTGATTCTTCCGCGACGACGGAACGGTCCATCAACAACAACGGTCGGGTGGCGGAACTCCGCTGGTCAACGGAGTGCGTCGCGGGATGGGTACGGATCAAGAACAACGCCAGCCCTTCGGTCTATGACTCGACCGCCACGATTGAGAAGTACAACGGTGACGGAAAGCTCTTGAAGGCCCTTTCCGTGCGGACTCCCGGAGAAGGCGGCACCGACTGGTCGAACATGCTCGGGGGAGGGACGTACTACTACCGTGTCTGCGTCCGCTTCGACAGCGACCTGTATCCGCTTCTGTGCAGCTCGAAGTTCTAGCCTCGCACTTGCGCAAGGCACCGTATTTCTTAGGGGCATCGGTATGACCGTCGCCGAGGGCGGACGCACCGGCTGGAACACCATGTACGCCCTCACGCGCGCGCTGCAATATGAATTGGGCATCAGCGCCCTGTCCAGTACTTTCGGGCCGACCACGCTTAACGCACTCAAGTCGAAGTACCCCAAACTCAACGCTTCCACGGTTCCGTCCGCCGACTTCTGTCGCATCATCCAGTCCGCCCTGTACCGCAAGGGCTATGACGGCGGCGGCATCGACGGGGTGTACAGCGACCGCGTCGCCTTATCCATATCGACACTCAAGGCCGATATGGGTGTTGGTGGCACCTTCCGGGCAGCAGCCTCGAGCCCAAGGTGTTCAAGGGCCTGCTCAACATGGACGCCTACGCCACCGTCAACAGCGGCTCCGACAGGGTCCGTGAGATCCAGCAGTGGATGAACGGCCGCTACGTCAACCGGCAGGACTTCTACATCGTCCCCTGCGACGGCCACCACTCCCGCGATGTCGCCAAGTCCCTGCTCTTCGCCATTCAGTACGAGCTCGGCATGGCCGACGGCACCGCCAACGGCGTCTTCGGCCCCGGCGCCCAGTCCGGCCTGCGTAACCACACGGTCGCCGCGGGCACCACCGGCACGTGGGCCCTGCTCTTCACCGCCGCCATGATCCTCAACAAGCGCGCCGTGCCCTTCGGGAACTTCACCGGGGACGTGTTGACCGCCCTGGTCTGAGGCGCCGTGAGGCAACGGCCCAGCGCCCGCCCGGGCACTGGGCCGTTCTGTTGTTGCGCCCCTCCGCGTCAGATCTGGTTCGCGTTCTTGGCCAGTTCGAACCAGACGACCTTCCCGGTGCTGAGCCGGGTGGCCCCCCAACGGCGCGCCAGCCGGTTGACCAGGTACAGACCCCGGCCGCCCTCGTCCGTCGCCCGGGCCTGCCGCAGGCGGGGCAGCTGGGGCACGTCGTCGCCCACTTCGCAGCGCAGGACGTCGGTGCGCAGCAGACGCAGGGTCACCGGGCGGGAGGTGTAGCGGACCGCGTTGGTCACGACCTCGCTGACCAGCAGTTCGACGGAGTCGCTGAGTTCCTCCATGCCCCATCGGGACAGGGCACGCCGGGCCAGTCGCCGGGCACGGCCGGGTGCCGCGTCCTCCGGCTCCAGGAACCAGTACGCCACGTCACTCGGCGCGATCCCGTCGAAGCGGGCGGCGAGCAGCGCGATGTCGTCGTCCCGGTCGCCCGGACCGAGCATGTCGAGCACCTCGTCGCACAGCGCCTCCAGCGGCGGCGGATGATCCGGCCCCGTCAGCGCGGCGGTCGCGGCGAGCTTCTCGCGCAGCTGCTCTATGCCGGTCCACACGTCCCGCAGCCGGGACTCCACCAGCCCGTCGGTGTACAGCAGCAGCGTCGCCCCGGCCGGCGCGTCCAGCTCCACGGCCTCGAAGTCGACACCGCCCACGCCGATCGGCGCCCCGGGCGGCACCCGCAGCACCTCGGCCCGCCCGCCCAGGTGCAGCAGCACCGGCGGCGGATGGCCCGCGTTGGCGATGGTGATGCGGTGCGAGACCGGGTCGTAGACCGCGTACAGGCAGGTCGCCATGCGGTCGGTGCCGAGGCGCTGGGCCTGCTCGTCGAGGTGGTGCAGGACCTCCTGCGGAGGCAGGTCCAGGCCGGCGAGGGTCTGCGCCGTCGTCCGCAACTGGCCCATGATGGCCGCCGACGTCATGGAGTGGCCCATCACGTCGCCCACGACCAGCGCGACCCGGCTGCCCGGCAGGGGGATCGCGTCGTACCAGTCGCCGCCCACCCGCGCCGTCTCCGCGGCCGGCAGATAGCGCGACGCCAGCCGCACACCCGTCGGCTGCGGGAGCGTCTCCGGCAGCATGGTGCGCTGCAACTCGTCCGCGATGTACGCCTCGCGCCCGTACAACACCGCCTTGTCGATGCCCAGCGCGCTGTGCGTGGCGAGCTGCGCGGCGACCAGGAGGTCGTCCGGCTCGAAGGGGATGCGCTCCGGGCGGCGCAGGAACAGCGCCGCGCCGATCACCCGGCGCCGGCCCCGCAGCGGGGCGAGGATCGCGCGCTGCCCGCCGGGCACGGCCGATTCCCCGTGCTCCCCGAGGAGTTCGGGCAGGGCGGCATGGGCGGCGGGCGCGTCGGTGAAGACCGGGCGCACTCCGCGCAGCACCTCGGCGAGCGCGCTGCCGGGCCGCACCTCGCACAGTTCGGCGCCGAGCGTGTCGAGTTCCGACAGCTCGGGCGGCTCCGGCTGCAGGGCCGGCGAGAAGCCGCCCTCGGTGTCGCGTTCGGCCGGAATGCGGTCGGTGCGCCGCAGGCGCAGCAGCAGCGGACCCGTGGGGCGCTCGTCGCCGACCGGCAGCGGGTCGCGCAGGTACACCAGGATCGCGTCGGAGAACGTCGGCACGGTCGCCCGGCACAGTCCCATCACGATCTCGTCGAGGTCGATGCCGCGGGCGATCCGCCGGGTCGCGGCGCCCACGAACCGGAGCCGGTCGCCGTCCCGCCGCATGGGCGTGGGCTGCCCGGGCGCCAGCCCCTGCCCGGTACGGCGCTCGTGCCCGTCCTGGGGCCTGTCCGGCTCGGCGCCCGGCTGGAGCGGGATGGCCTCCGGCACGGGCCGCGGACGGTGGGTGTCGGGTTCTACGGCGGCCGGCTGGGAGTGCTCGGGGCCGCTGGTGTCGGGGGGCGAGGCCGGTTCCTTTCCCTTGCCGCACGGCGTGGCCGTACCCGGCGTCGACGGTGTCTCTCCGGTGCGTGCCTGTGCGGGTAAGGCGGCCGAGGGCGCGGGAGCCGCCGGCGCCGGGGTGTGCAGGAGCGCCCCGCGGGCGTCCGCGGGGTCGGCGCCCGGCTGCGGGCGCTGGTAGGAGATCGGATGCTCCGTCACGCGTGTCGAATCCGTCCGTCCGGGGCTGCGTGCGACACACGCAGATGGTCCCGCCGAAATCCCGATACCCGGAATATGTGCACCCGGAACGGAATTCCCGCGTGGTCAGGGGATGTTCCTGTGCCACCGGCGAACCGCCGGTTCGCACCGGTGTCGCCCTCGTACCCCTCGCTCACGTCCTGCCGCCCCTCGGTGACGATCGGTCAAGCCCAGCGCATGATCCGGGAGTTGCCACTGCGCTCCCTTGCGGAGGACGATCCTACGGTTGTGGACCGGGGGCGCATCAAGGGTCTCATGTGGACACGTGCGCGGGCGTACGGTCCCAGTCCTCCGGCAAAGAAGGTACAGCCCAGGACGGATCCGGGCGCCAGTGCTGCCAGCCCTCGCTGTACGGCGGGCCCCAGGCGCGGATCTCCTCCACCGCCGACAGCCCCGCCCGCCGTACCCGTTCGGCCACCTCGTCGTCCATCAGGCCGTCCTGGCGGGCCTGCGCGAACTCGTCCTCGTCGCGCCAGGCCCAGCTGCGGTCCGGATAGACGCAGATGTCGAGGAAGTGGTCCTCGGAGTCGACCCCGTCGGCCCAACGCTCAAGAGGCGTCTCGAGGTTGACGTACCAGTTCTTGAACCGCCAGCCCGGCTCCCAGAACAGCCACACCGACCAGGGTTCGCCGGGCCGGGCCAGCTTCAGCACGCCGGTGCCGAACCAGCGGTCGAGCTGGACGGTGCGCGGCTTGGTGTAGCGCGAGCGCAGCGGTTCCTGGTGCACGGGCGTGCCGTCGACGAGCATCGGCCTGACGCACTCGGTGCCGGGCGCGAGCCACACGGCGAGCAGGTCGGCGTCGTCACGGACGACGGTGACCGGGCGGGCGATGTGGACACGGTCGCCGGCGTTCTCCCGGTACCGCCACAGGATCTGCGTCCCGGGGGCCCAGAAGCCCGTCGGCCCGTCCGCCGCCACGTCCGCACTCACCGCTCCACCGTCCGCCATGCACAGATATTAGGTGCCGTAGGCATACGACGCTGCGGCGCGCGTCACGGTTCTCGCCATGTCGACGATCGGTTACGGGCGCGTCATACGCAGGACATCCAACGCCTCGTCGAGCTGCTGCTCCGTCAGGTCGCCCCGCTCCACGTACCCGCTCTCCAGCACGACCTGACGGATCGTCTTCCGCTCCGCCAGCGCCTTCTTGGCGACCTTCGCGGCCTCCTCGTACCCGATGTACTTGTTCAGCGGGGTCACCACGGACGGTGACGACTCGGCGTACTCGCGCGCCCGTTCCCGGTTCGCGGTGATCCCGTCCACGGTGCGGTCGGCGAGCAGCCGGGAGACGTTCGCGAGCAGCCGGACCGACTCCAGGACGTTCTTCGCGATCACCGGCAGCATGACGTTCAGTTCGAAGTTGCCGGCCGCTCCGGCGGTGGCGACGGTGGCGTCGTTCCCGACGACCTGGGCGGCGACCATGAGCACCGCCTCCGGGATCACCGGGTTGACCTTGCCCGGCATGATCGAGGAACCGGGCTGCAGGTCGGGCAGCGTGATCTCGGCCAGCCCCGTGCGGGGGCCCGAGGACATCCAGCGCAGATCGTTGGCGATCTTGGTCAGCCCGACCGCGATGGTCCTCAGCTGCCCGCTGGTCTCGACGATCCCGTCCCGCGCGCCCTGCGCCTCGAAGTGGTCGCGGGCCTCGGTCAGCGGCAGCCCGGTGACGCGGGAGACCTCCTCGATGACGGCCGCGGAGAAGCCGGGCGGGGTGTTGATGCCCGTGCCGACCGCCGTACCGCCCAGGGGCAGTTCGGCGAGGCGCGGGAGCGAGGCGTACAGCCGCTCGACGCCGTACCGGACCTGCGCCGCGTACCCGCCGAACTCCTGCCCCAGCGTCACGGGCGTGGCGTCCATGAGGTGCGTGCGCCCCGACTTCACGACGTTCGCGAACTCCTCGGACTTGCGCTCCAGGGAGGCGGCGAGGTGCTCCAGGGCCGGGATGAGGTCCCGGGTGACGGCGGCGGTGGCGGCGATGTGGATGGAGGACGGGAAGACGTCGTTGGACGACTGCGAGGCGTTGACGTGGTCGTTGGGGTGGACGTCCCGGCCGAGCCGCTCGCTCGCCAGCGTGGCGAGGACCTCGTTGGTGTTCATGTTGGACGAGGTGCCCGAACCGGTCTGGAAGACGTCGACCGGGAACTGCTCGTCCCAATCGCCCCGGGCGACCTCCTCGGCGGCCTCCTGGATCGCCTCGGCGATGTCCTTGTCGAGCACCCCCAGGCGCGCGTTCACCTTCGCCGCGGCGCCCTTGACGCGGGCGAGCGCCTCGATGTGGGCGCGCTCGATCCGCTGGCCGGAGACGGGGAAGTTCTCCACCGCGCGCTGGGTCTGGGCCCGCCACTTCGCCTCGGCCGGGACGCGTACCTCACCCATGGAGTCGTGCTCGATCCGGTATTCGCTCATACCCGTATAGCGATCGGGATGCTGACGATGTTCCGGGCCGCCGCCACTCGATCGGGTGAGATCCGGCTCTCACCGTGGAGGAGACCCAGGAGCAGACGCCCGCCGTCCGACGGCACCGCCCAGCCCGTCTGGGGTCCCCCCTCTGGGGGAGTTCGAGGACGAGGCCGTCAGGCCGGCGGCGGGGGCGAAACCGTCCCCCGCCGCACCACAGGCGCTACGCCAGCCCCGGCCCCCGCACCGGAATGGTCGTGAACGTCGGCTGCGGGGCCGGGTCCTGGAAGAAGTCGTTGCCCTTGTCGTCCACGACGATGAACGCCGGGAAATCCTCCACCTCGATCTTCCAGACGGCCTCCATGCCGAGCTCCTCGTACTCGACGACCTCGACCTTCTTGATGCAGTCCTGGGCGAGGCGGGCCGCCGGGCCGCCGATGGAGCCGAGGTAGAAGCCGCCGTGCGCGTCGCAGGCGTCCGTGACCTGCTTGCTGCGGTTGCCCTTGGCGAGCATCACCTTGGAGCCGCCGGCCGCCTGGAACTGCTCGACGTAGGAGTCCATACGGCCGGCCGTGGTCGGGCCGAAGGAGCCGGACGCGTAGCCCTCGGGGGTCTTCGCGGGGCCCGCGTAGTACACCGGGTGGTCCTTCAGGTACTGCGGCAGCTCCTCGCCCGCGTCCAGGCGCTCCTTGATCTTGGCGTGCGCGATGTCACGGGCCACGACCAGCGGGCCGGTGAGCGAGAGGCGGGTCTTCACCGGGTACTTGGTGAGCTCGGCGAGGATCGCGTCCATCGGCTGGTTGAGGTCGATCCTCACGACGTCACCGGCCTCGTCCAGATGCTCGTCCGTCGTCTCCGGCAGGAAGCGTGCCGGGTCCGTCTCCAACTGCTCCAGGAAGACGCCCTCGGGGGTGATCTTCGCGAGCGCCTGGCGGTCGGCGGAGCAGGAGACGGCGATGGCGACCGGGCAGGACGCGCCGTGCCGGGGCAGGCGCACCACACGCACGTCGTGGCAGAAGTACTTGCCGCCGAACTGCGCGCCGATACCGATCCTCTGCGTCAGCTCGAAGACCTTCTGCTCCAGCTCCTTGTCCCGGAAGCCGTGGCCGAGTTCGGAGCCCTCGGCCGGGATCTCGTCCAGGTAGTGCGCGGAGGCGTACTTGGCGGTCTTCAGCGCGTACTCGGCGCTGGTGCCGCCCACCACGATCGCCAGGTGGTACGGCGGGCACGCGGCCGTGCCGAGCGAACGGATCTTCTCCTCCAGGAACTTCATCATGGAGGACTCGTTCAGGACGGCCTTGGTCTCCTGGTAGAGGAACGACTTGTTGGCGGAGCCGCCACCCTTGGCCATGAACAGGAACTTGTAGGCGCCGCCGTCGGTCGCGTACAGCTCGATCTGGGCCGGAAGGTTGGAGCCGGTGTTCTTCTCGTCCCACATGGAAAGCGGGGCCATCTGCGAGTACCGCAGGTTGAGGTTCTGGTAGGCGTCGTAGATGCCCCGGGACAGGGCCTCCTCGTCGCCGCCGGCCGTCAGCACGTTCTGTCCGCGCTTGCCCATGACGATCGCCGTGCCGGTGTCCTGGCACATCGGGAGCACGCCGGCGGCCGCGATGTTGGCGTTCTTCAGCAGGTCCAGGGCGACGAACTTGTCGTTGCCGGACGCCTCCGGGTCGTCGATGATGCGCCGCAACTGGGCCAGGTGCGCGGGCCGCAGGTAGTGCTGGATGTCGTGGATGGCCTCCTCGGCGAGCTTGCGCAGCGCCTCCGGCTCCACCTTGAGGAACGTCCGCCCGTCGGCCTCGAAGGTGGAGACACCCTCGGAGGTCACCAGCCGGTAGGGGGTGGTGTCCTCTCCCATGGGGAGCAGATCGGTGTACGCGAACGCAGGGTTGGGTGGGGGGGAAGTACGCGGCATCGCAGCCCATTCCTCACTCGGCAGACGGTCGCTGCCTCCCTTGGCAGCGGCCACCAGCGTAGAACCTGCGTCCGACAGCGGGCCTGTGAGGTTGTCCTCAGGAGGGGTAGTCGCGATCTATCGCGTTTCGGTACGCTGCTGTCGTGGACCTTCACAAGCACACCGAACCCGCCCTCGCGGAGCCCGGCCTGCGTGCCTCCGACGCCGACCGCGACCGCGTCGCCGACATCCTGCGCGAGGCCCTCGCCGAGGGCCGCCTGACCTCCGACGAGCACGCCGAGCGGGTGGAGGGCGTCCTGGCCGCCAAGACGGTCGGCGAACTGGAGGTCTTCATACGGGACCTGCCCGCCGCCCACCGCCCCCGCACGGCCCCCGCCTTCGCCGCGGCCCCGAGCCGCCCCACCCTCGGCGCGATCCCGGTCGACCCGGACGACAACGTCGTCGCGGTGTTCAGCAGTGCCATGCGCAAGGGGCGCTGGCGGGCGGGCCGCCGTATCCACGCGTACGCGATCTTCGGCAGCGTGGAGATAGACCTCAGCGAGGCGCTCTTCGAGTACCAGCAGGTCGTGATCAAGGCGATCTCGGTCTTCGGCAACGTCGAGGTCCGCGTCCCGGAGAACGTGTCGCTGCGCGGCACCGGCGGCGGCGTCCTCGGCAACTTCGAGGTGGCCCCGCTGGACGCGGAGGAACCGGACGCGCCGGTGGTCTTCGTGGACGGCTGGGCGGTGCTGGGCAACGTGGAGGCGAGGCCGAAGCGGGGCAAGCTCGTCGCGGACATCCTCGATCGCGTGCAGCACAAGGTGGACCGGAGTTTGCGCAAGCACCTGGGTCGTTGACGTATGTGAACGGTGGATTCCAGCGGTTCGGAACTCAGTGCATAGGCGCGCGCACAGCGGGTAGGGCTTGCTGCATCGTCGCTCGCTCGCGAAGCCGTCGTCAGGAGTAGACCGTGCTGCAACCGCCGCATTCGTCCCTGCAGGTAGCTGCCGTTCCGGCCCCGCGGGTGCCAGTGCGGGACAGGGACCAAGACGCTCCATGGCACACCGAGGCGGTGTGCCGGCGCGACGAGGCCGGCCTGTTCTTCGCCCCCTCCAAGGAACCCACCGCCGCGCGGCTCTCCCGCGAGGAGGCGGCCAAGCGCGTGTGCGCCCGCTGTCCGGTGATGGTCGAGTGCCGCGAGCACGCCCTGCTGCAGCCCGAGCCCTACGGCGTCTGGGGCGGCCTGACGGCGGCCGAACGCCGGGTGGTGCTGGCCCGGCGCCGCCGCCGGGACATGGAGCTGAAGAAGGCGGCACGGGCCCAGGGCCGTATAGCGCAGGCGGGTTAGCCGCGCGAGGCGGGTGAGCCGGGCGCCCCCTCCGCACCAGGGGGCGCCCACTTCTCGATGCGCGGGCTCCGCAAGTCCCGCGCTATTTGGCGCGGTCGAAGTCGATCTGGCTGTAGGCCCGCAGCTTGCTCAGCCGGTGCTCGGAGTCGATCCGCCGTACCGTGCCCGACTTCGAGCGCATGACGATGGACTCGGTGAGCGCCGTCTCCGACCGGTAGCGCACCCCTCGCAGCAGCTCGCCGTCGGTGATGCCGGTCGCGACGAAGAAGACGTTCTCCCCGGACACCAGGTCGTCGGTCGTCAGCACGCGGTCGAGGTCGTGCCCGGCGTCGATCGCCCGCGCCCGCTCCTCGTCGTCCTTGGGCCACAGCTTGCCCTGGATCGTCCCGCCCAGGCACTTCACCGCGCAGGCGGAGATGATGCCCTCCGGCGTCCCGCCGATACCGAGGAGCATGTCCACGCCCGTGCCCTCGCGCAGCGCGTAGATGGAGCCGGCGACGTCGCCGTCGGAGATCAGCTTGATCCGTGCCCCCGCCTCCCGGATCTCCTTGATGATCCCCTCGTGCCGCGGCCGGTCCAGGATCACGACCGTCACGTCCTCCGGCGTCGACCGCTTCGCCTTGGCGACCCGCCGGATGTTCACCGACACCGGCGCGTCGATGTCGACGAAGTCCGCCGCCTCGGGCCCGGTGACCAGCTTGTCCATGTAGAACACGGCGGACGGGTCGAACATCGACCCGCGGTCGGCGGCCGCCAGCACGGCGATCGCGTTCGGCATGCCCTTGGCGGTGAGCGTCGTCCCGTCGATCGGGTCGACGGCGATGTCGCACTCGGGCCCGGTGCCGTCACCGACCCGCTCCCCGTTGAAGAGCATCGGGGCCTCGTCCTTCTCGCCCTCGCCGATGACGACGATGCCGTTCATCGAGACGGTGTGGACGAGGGTCCGCATGGCGCGCACCGCGGCGCCGTCGGCGCCGTTCTTGTCGCCCCGCCCGACCCAGCGGCCCGCGGCCATCGCGGCGGCTTCGGTCACCCGGACGAGTTCCAGGGCGAGGTTGCGGTCGGGGGCTTCGCTGGGAACTTCGAGTTCGGACGGCAGGTGATGATGCTCGGTCATCGAGGCGCACCTTTCTGATACGACGACGGCCGGATGAGGGTTCGACCCTCGACTCTATCGTCAGTCCGACAAAATGAGCAGGGGACCCCACGGATGAGCGGACCGGGTACCTGCGACGATAGGGGGCGTGGCAGGTTCGAACGGCAAGCAGAAAACGGTCCGGGACATGGTCCTCTCCCTGGGCCTGATCGGGATCGCGGCGGCGCTCATCTACGTGTTCATCCCGCACGACGACTCCGCCCCCGATCTCCCCCGGGTGGACTACCGCGTCGAGCTGCTCACGGCGCGTCGCGCGGCGACGTACCCGGTGGCGGCCCCCGAGGGCCTGCCGGCTACCTGGAAGGCGACCTCGGTCCGCTTCGACGGCGCGAACTCCGACGCCTGGCACCTCGGCTTCCAGGCCCCCGGCGGTCAGTACGTGCAGGTCGAACAGTCGACTCAGAAGCCGTCGGAGTTCATCGACACCGCCACCCAGGGCGCCACGGCGACCAAGTCCACCGAGCAGATCGACGGCAGGACCTGGACGCGCTACACCGGCGGCCGCTACAACGCCCTGGTGCTGCCCGGCAAGGGCTCCACGACCGTCGTCGCGGGCACCGGCTCGTTCGAGCAGCTGACCCAGGTGGCGCAGGTGCTGAAGACCTCGTAGGAGCACCTGGACACGGCGAAGGCCCCGGCGGTGTCGCCGGGGCCTTCGTCATGCCGAAGTCGCTCAGACCGTGGTGACGACCTGGTCGTACTCCAGGCGCGGGGAGCGCGGGAACCAGGCGTCCTCGCCCGGCTTGCCGATGTTGACGACCATCAGCACGGAGTGGTCGTCGTCCAGGAACTCCTTCTGGATGCCCTCGAGGTCGGCGCCGGTCATCGGGCCGGCGGCGAGACCGGCGGCGCGGACGCCGATGATGAAGTAGGCGGCCTGGAGGGCGGCGTTCAGCGTGGCGTTCTTCTCGCGGGCCTCGCGGCTGGCCGCGAACATGTCCTTGGCCTGCGGGAAGTGCGGGAAGAGGTGGGGCAGCTCCTCGTGGAACTCGTTGTCCGCGGAGAGGATCGCGACCAGCGGGGCGGCGGCGGTCTTCTTCTGGTTGCCCTCGGCGAGGTGCTGCACCAGGCGCTCACGGGCCTCGGGGGAGCGGACCAGGGTGACGCGCAGCGGCGACTGGTTCATGGAGGTCGGGCCGTACTTGACCAGGTCGTAGATCGCCTGCACCTGCTCCTCGGTCACCGGCTCGTCGGTGAAGGTGTTGGCGGTGCGGGCCTCGCGGAACAGCAGGTCCTGGGCGGCGGGGTCAAGAGCGAGAGACATGCGGGGAACTTCCTCGGGGGTGACGCCTGGGTCCTTTACCGGACCGCGGTCCGGATTGGCTGACGGCACGAAGGTACGTGAGGGAAGGTTCAAGTTTCAACAAAGAGCAGCCCGTAGTGATCCGCTTCACACGGATCACTCCGGGGACTGCCGGCGGCTCCTGCCCCCTACGACTGCTCGTCGCCCTCCGCCTCGGCCCTCTCCTCCTCGGCCAGCGCCGCGTCCAGTCGCGCCCGGGCCCCGTCCAGCCAGCGCCGGCACACCTTGGCCAGTTCCTCGCCGCGCTCCCACAGCGCCAGGGACTCCTCCAGCGTCGTACCGCCGGCCTCCAGCCGCCGTACGACCTCGATCAGCTCGTCCCGAGCCTGCTCGTACCCGAGCGCCTCTTCCGCCACCTTGCTGCTCATCCACCCACCCTAGACATCGACATCGGCATCGACTCGTACGGAGAACTCACCCTCGGACACCCGCGCCCGCAGCGGCTCGTCCCCGGTGACCTCGGCGGGGTCCCGCACCACGTGCCCGTCCGCCTTCTGCAGGACCGCGTAGCCGCGCTTGAGGGTGGCGGCGGGGGAGAGGGCCACCACGCGCGCGTGCG
Organism: Streptomyces sp. NPDC101152; assembly: GCF_044768275.1. NCBI lineage: Bacteria > Bacillati > Actinomycetota > Actinomycetes > Kitasatosporales > Streptomycetaceae > Streptomyces > Streptomyces sp. NPDC101152. The sequence continues at coordinate 121,824 of NZ_JBIWPO010000001.1, forward strand.
TGTGCGTCAGCTCGGAGTCGGCGCGGTCGAGGAGGTGGCCGAGCGTCCGCCGCGAACGCTCGACCAGCGAGGCCACCTGGTCGGCCCGCTCGTCGATCATCCGGTGCGGATCCTCTATCGAGGGCCGCGCGAGGGCCTGCGCGAGCCCCCGCTCCTCCCGCTCGACGAACGCCACCACGCACCGCCGCGCCCGGTCCCGCAGCAGCCGCACCCGCTCGTACTCCTCCCCGACGTCCGGTACGACCTTCTTCGCGGCGTCGGTCGGCGTGGACGCCCGCAGGTCGGCGACGTAGTCAAGCAGCGGGTTGTCCGGCTCGTGCCCGATCGCGGAGACCACCGGCGTACGGCACTCGGCCACGGCCCGCACCAACTGCTCGTCGGAGAACGGCAGCAGGTCCTCCACGCTGCCGCCGCCCCGCGCGACGATGATCACGTCCACGTCGCCCAGCTCGTCGAGCTCCTTCACGGCCTGCACGACCTGCGGGACGGCGTGCACGCCCTGCACGGCGACGTTGCGCACCTCGAAGCGGACGGCGGGCCAGCGGTGCCGGGCGTTCTCCAGCACGTCCCGCTCGGCCGCCGAGGCCCGCCCGCACACCAGCCCCACGAGCTGCGGCAGGAACGGCAGCGGTTTCTTCCGCTCCGCCGCGAACAGCCCCTCCGCGGCCAGCGACTTCTTCAACTGCTCAAGGCGCGCGAGCAGTTCACCGACCCCCACGGGCCTTATCTCGGCGGCGCGCAGCGACAGCTGGCCGCGGGGCGCGTACCACTCGGGCTTGGCGTACACGACGACGCGCGCGCCCTCGCTCACCACGTCGGCCACGGCGTCGAACGTCTGCCGGTAACAGGTGACGCCGATCGAGATGTCGTACGAGGGGTCACGCAGGGTCAGGAACACGACCCCCGCGCCCGGCCGCCGCGACAACTGGGTGATCTGCCCCTCGACCCAGACGGCCCCCAGCCGGTCGATCCACCCTCCGATGAGCCGCGACACCTCACCGACGGGCAGGGGAGTCTCGGCGGACGTGTTGAGAGCCATGCCGCGAGAGTAACGGCCCGCACCGACAACGCCCCGAACACCGGCCAGCGGGATCTCCGGCGCCCCGGACCCGGCCTTACGATGGATCGCATGACCGCTTCGCCTGGCCGCCGTGTCCTGCTCGCCGCCCCCCGGGGCTACTGCGCTGGTGTGGACCGCGCCGTGATCGCCGTCGAGAAAGCCCTGGAGCAGTACGGGGCTCCCGTCTACGTCCGGCACGAGATCGTGCACAACAAGTACGTCGTGCAGACCCTGGAGAAGAAGGGCGCCGTCTTCGTCGAGCGGACGGAGGAAGTTCCCGAAGGGAACATCGTCATGTTCTCCGCGCACGGGGTGGCCCCGGTCGTGCACGAGGAGGCCGAGCGCGGCAAGCTGGCCACCATCGACGCCACCTGCCCGCTGGTCACCAAGGTCCACAAGGAAGCCGTCCGCTTCGCCAAGGAGGACTACGACATCCTCCTGATCGGGCACGAGGGCCACGAGGAGGTCATCGGCACCTCCGGCGAGGCCCCCGACCACATCACCCTCGTCGACGGCCCCGGGGACGTCGACAAGGTCGAGGTCCGCGACCCCTCCAAGGTGGTCTGGCTGTCCCAGACCACGCTCTCCGTCGACGAGACCATGGAGACCGTCGACGCCCTCAAGGAGAAGTTCCCGCAGCTGATCTCCCCGCCCAGCGACGACATCTGCTACGCCACCCAGAACCGTCAGCTCGCGGTGAAGCAGATGGGCGCCGAGGCCGATCTCGTCATCGTGGTCGGCTCCCGCAACTCCTCCAACTCCAAGCGGCTGGTCGAGGTCGCCAAGCTGGCCGGCGCCCGCGAGGCCTACCTGGTGGACTTCGCCGACGAGATCGACGAGGCCTGGCTGGAGGGCGTCTCCACGGTCGGCGTGACCTCCGGCGCCTCCGTCCCGGAGACCCTGGTCGAGCAGGTCCTGGAGTGGCTGTCGCAGCGCGGCTTCGAGGACGTGGAGATCGTCAAGGCGGCCGAGGAGTCCATCACCTTCTCGCTCCCCAAGGAACTCCGCCGCGACCTGCGCGAGGAGGCGGCGGCGCTGATCGCCGAGCGCACCGGGACCTCGGCCGAGTGACTGTCGGTCGTCCGTCGTAACGTAGGGCCATGCAGATCTTCGGCGTTGACATCGGCGGATCCGGGATCAAGGGCGCCCCTGTGGACCTTGACAGGGGCGACCTGGCCCAGGAACGTTTCAAGGTGCTCACCCCGCACCCCTCGACGCCCGACAGCGTGGCAGACGGGGTGCGTGAGGTCGTCGAGCACTTCGGGTGGCGGGGGCCGGTCGGGCTGACCTTCCCGGGCGTGGTCACCGACGGGGCCACGATCCGTACGGCGGCGAACGTCGACAAGAGCTGGGTCGACACGGACGCGCGCGCGTTGTTCAGCGAGCGCCTCGGCGGCCTCCCGGTGACGGTGGTCAACGACGGGGACGCGGCGGGCGTCGCCGAGATGCACTTCGGCGCCGGCAAGGACCGCAGAGGCGTGGTCATCCTGCTGACCTTCGGCACGGGCATCGGCAGCGCCCTGTTCGTCGACGGCATCCTCGTCCCCAACAGCGAGCTGGGCCACCTCGAGCTGCACGGCCAGGACGCCGAGAAGCGGGCCTCCAGCAAGGCCAAGGACGACGAGGAGCTGACCTGGGAGCACTGGGCGCACCGCGTCCAGAAGTACCTCGCCCACGTCGAGATGCTCTTCACGCCCGACCTGTTCATCATCGGCGGTGGCGTCAGCCGCAAGGCGCACAAGTTCCTGCCCTTCATCGAGGGCATCCAGGCGGAGATCGTCCCGGCCCAGCTGCAGAACAACGCGGGCATCGTGGGCGCGGCGATGCGGGCGGCGACGGACGGCTAGGGCCTGTTGCGAAAGTGGCGCCTGCCGCGCGACGCCCGGAAGGCTCCCCCAGAGGGGGTACCCCCACTTGCCGCACCGCCCGAAAGCCCGTGTACGCCCGGTCCATCAACGGCGTCTTCCGGCCGGCACGCCGAGAGCACGCTCCCCCACGCTCGAACCACTCGCGCGGGGGGGACCCCCACGACGCCGCGCGGCCGCCCGCCGGGCGACGACGCCACTTTCGCGGCACTAGCGGCGCCGCGCCGGATCAGCGCGGCGGCTCGGTCCTGCGCCGGACGGCCTGGCGGCGCATCAGGGCGACCTTCCGTACGGTGACGATCGAGCCGGCGACCAGGGTCCCCCCGTACAACCAGCCGACCTGGGTGGCGAGCGCTGTCACCAGGCCCATCAGGCGGCCCGACAGCCCGCCGGCGCCGTTGGCGACCGGCACCAGGCCCACCGCGAAGGCGATCGGTACGACGACGGGGGCGGTCACCAGGTCGCTCTTGCGCACCCAGATCGCCGTCAGCACGCACACCGGCAGGAACAGCACGCCGTAGGCGGCCGTGGACGAGCCGAACAGCAGCTCGTCCAGGAAGCCCAGGACCAGCATCACCGCCCCGCAGAACAGGCCGCCGCCCAGCCCGGTCAGCCGCGGGTTGGGCAGCCGCCGTACCGTCGCGGCCGGAGGCGGGCCCTGCCGTCGTACCGCCGCCGGACGGGCGGCCGGGCGCTTCTGCGCGGGCCGGTTGCCGTTGCCCGGGGCCCCGCCGCGCGCCGCCTGTGGGGGCAGCGGGGGCGTGCCGCGTCGCGTTCCGTCGTGCGGGGGTCGCGTCCTGTGTTGCTCCACGCGACCAACTTAGGTCGGTTTATGTGCCGAATCGCTCCTCAGACACGCCGGAGGTCGGAGCTTGGCCATGCGTTCGAACGGTAGCCGGAGCGGCGGTTTGCACGCCGTAGACTGGTGGATCGGCCCAGCCCCCCAAGTCCTCTCCTCTCACGTACGGGAAGTCGCAACGTGTCGCTCACGATCGGAATCGTCGGTCTGCCGAATGTCGGCAAGTCGACCCTGTTCAACGCCCTGACCAAGAACGACGTGCTCGCGGCCAACTACCCGTTCGCCACGATCGAGCCGAACGTGGGCGTGGTCGGCGTCCCGGACCCCCGCCTGACCAAACTGGCCGAGATCTTCTCCTCACAGCGGATCCTTCCGGCGACCGTCGACTTCGTCGACATCGCGGGCATCGTGCGGGGTGCCTCCGAGGGTGAGGGCCTGGGCAACAAGTTCCTCGCGAACATCCGTGAGTCCGACGCGATCTGCCAGGTCATCCGCGCCTTCAAGGACGAGAACGTCGTCCACGTCGACGGCAAGGTCTCGCCCAAGGACGACATCGAGACGATCAACACCGAGCTGATCCTCGCGGACCTCCAGACGATCGAGAAGGTCCTTCCGCGCCTCCAGAAGGAGTCGCGCATCAAGAAAGACGTGGCCCCGAAGGTGGCGGCGGTCGAGGCGGCGAAGGAGATCCTGGAGAAGGGCGACACCCTCTTCTCACAGGGCTTCGTCCAGGGCGGCGAGCGCGCCGAACTCCTCCACGACCTGCACCTCCTGACGACCAAGCCCTTCCTGTACGTCTTCAACGTCGACGAGGACGAACTGGTCGACGACGACTTCAAGAACGAGCAGCGCGCCCTGGTCGCCCCCGCCGAGGCGATCTTCCTCAACGCCAAGCTGGAGGCGGACCTCGCCGAACTGGACGAGGCCGACGCCCTGGAGCTGCTGGAGGCCGTCGGCGCCGAGGAGCCCGGCCTCGCCACCCTCGCCCGGGTCGGCTTCAACACCCTCGGCCTGCAGACGTACCTCACGGCCGGCCCCAAGGAATCCCGCGCCTGGACCATCAAGAAGGGCGCCACCGCCCCCGAGGCGGCCGGTGTCATCCACACCGACTTCCAGAAGGGCTTCATCAAGGCGGAGGTCATCTCCTTCGACGACCTGGTCCAGACCGGCTCCGTCGCCGAGGCCCGCGCGAAGGGGAAGGCGCGGATGGAGGGCAAGGACTATGTGATGCAGGACGGGGACGTGGTGGAGTTCCGCTTCAACGTGTGATCGCGCCACCTGGCGCCGGCCGATCGTCGAGTGGGCAAGCCGGAAGGGGCCGGACTCCGGTGAGTCAGGCCCCTTCCGGCTTGCCTGTGCCGGCTTGGGGTGACTCCTGTTTGCCCCGCGGAGGGGTGAGCTTGTCGAGTTCCAGGCTGATCTCGAAAGGCACAGGGCGCTTCAGAGTGCCTCGGAAGATACCGGCGGGCGCGTAGACGCCGGTCGGTTCGTCGAGTTCGTAGACGTGGACGACCGGGGCGCCGTCTTCGTCCTCGATGCACCAGTAGTGCGGGATGCCGGCCTCCGCGTACTTGCGCAGCTTGACCGTGCGGTCCCGGTGCGCGGACTCGGGTGAGACGACCTCGATGACCAGTCGCACCTCGTCCGGAGCGAACCAAGTGCGGTCTCCGTCGTAGTCGGCCGTCGTCAACAGCAGATCCGGCTCCGGCCTGTTTCGCTCGTCGAGCTTTATGGTCATCTCGCGGCCCACCCTGACATCGCCGGGCGCCTGCTCCATGAGAGCGACGGTGAGCATGGTGACGAGGTGGCCGTGCCACCACCTCTGCGGCGACATCATGAAGACAAGCGCTCCGTCGATCAGCTCGGTGTGGCGGGGCGCCTCGGGAAGGCGGTCCAGGTCTTCCGCGAACCAGCCTTCCTCGCGCGGCGGGCGCATCCAGTCGGGCAGTGCGGTCATGGCTCAACCGTAGCGATTCGACGAGGCGTGGGCCACGAGATCGTTACCCGGGCGGACGTCGGTGGTACGAGCACGGCAACGCCGTGCTCGTCCCGCCCTGTGCAGCTTGCTGCAGTCGGATGTGCACGAAGCTGCAGCGTTCGCTCTTGCCCTGCCCCGCACTGGAATGGAAATATCCAGGGAGATCACCAACGGGGGCGAGGAAAGTGGACTACTCGATACTGATACCTTTTCTGCAGCGCCGTCCTGAGCAGGTCCTCCCTTATGCGGCGCTCGTGGAATGGACAAAGGCCCGCAGGCTCTGGCAGGGCCAGAGTCTGCTGATGGAGCCTTTCCAGACCTTTTCCGCCGTCGCCGGCGCCGGCTTTCGCGTGCCGACCGGCCTCGGTGTGACGCTGATGCCGCTGCGGCACCCCTTCGAGGCGGCCCACCAGGTGAAGACCCTCGCCATGGCGACCGGCGAGAGCGTGGTCGCGGGGTTCGGTCCGGGTGCGAAAACGTTCCAGCAGAGCCTGCGCGGTGCCCCCTACCGCAGTCAGCTGACGGCGGTCCGCGAGTATCTGACGATCGTCCGGGGCCTGCTCGGCGGCGAAGTGGTCGACGTCAAGGGCGAGTACTTCTCCTGCCACGCGCAGATGGGCCCCGCCATGGCCCCGCCGGTCCACCTCGGCCTCGGCGTGCTGCGCCCCGGCATGGCCCGGCTCGCGGGGGAGGTGGCCGACGTGGCCGTCACCTGGCTCACGCCGGCCGCGTACCTGGACGGGGTCGTACGGCCCGCGCTCCGGGAGGGCGCGGACGCCGCGGGCCGGCCGGTGCCCAAGGTGACGGCCATGGTCCCGGTCGCCCTGGAACGCCCGGATCGAGATGTCTCGGAATTCGTGCTGGCCAGCAACAGCGGTCATATGCAGGCACCGCATTACATCGACATGCTCGGGCGGGCGGGAATTGATTTCTCGCGACTCGATCCGCGGAGTGCGGGGCGGCTCATGGCGGACGCCGGTGCATTCGTGTTCGGCAGCTTGGACCAGATCGTCGAGCGCTTCAAAGAATACAAAGAAGCCGGCGTCGATGAAATAGTCATCAACCTCACAGGCGTATGCAATCTTTATGGCGCGAAAGCCGCCATGGAGGATCTGAAGAAGATCCTCGCGGCGGTGGGCGCCGATCGGAGGGACTCCGGTGCATGAGGCCCTGATCAGCCGAGCGGGGCTGCATCTGCGGTCCTGGGTGACGGGACGCCCGCCCGCGGGCGGTGCGGCGGGCGACGGCGCGGTGACGGTCGTCCTGGAGGAACCAGGCCATCTGGAGGCGTTGCTCGCCTCGGACGTCGTGGGTCCGCGGACGCTCGTCCTGGTCCCCGGGGAGCAGGAGGGAGAGGAGCACGACGGATCCGGCGCCACGGTCGTCGGCTACGAGGGCTCGCTGAGCGAACCCGGCGGTGACGCCTCGATCGGCGGCACCCTGTTTCTCCAGGTGCAGGACTACGGCACCAGCCCCTACATGTCGTTGCTGGGGACGACGCTGGTCCGCGTCGCCGGCCAGGTCGACTTCGAGGCGTTCCTCGCGGACGCCGATCTGGCCAGGGCCGAGGGGGAGTTCGCCGCGTTCGCGGTGTCTCCCGCCGTACAGATCGCGGACCTTCCGGCACTCGGCGGCGCCGACCCGGGCGACGGCCCGGACACCCGGCTGTACGTGGACCGCCACGGAGGGATCTCCGTGTCGCCGTATGGCCTGCGCCTGGGCACCATCGGTGAGGACGGTGCCGCGGAACTGCGGGCGGAATGGGACCGGCTGTCGGAGGGAAGTCCCACCGGCGCTCCCGTGGCCCTCGGCGCCGTCGTGCCGGAGGACGTGCGCGGTCCGGCCGTACGGGAAAGGCCCTGGCTCGGCCGGTACCTCGGGGCCCTCGACGTCCTGCGGGACCTGCAGGCGCACGGGGTCGGCGAGGTGCGGGTGTCCGGCTTCGGCCGGCGTCTGGTGCCCGCGCTCGACGCGGTGGAGGACCCCGCCGACCCGGCTGACCCGCGGGCGCCGTTCCTCGCCTGGACACCGGATGCCGCGTACGTGCGGGTGCCCGGTCACGACCGGACCTTCCGGCTCGGCAGGCAGGCCGCCGAGGTCGCCGAGATGCTGCTGGTCCACGGGAGCGCCGAGGCACTTCTGGAGCACGCGGCCGGGGGCGACGGGGCCCTGCCGGTGCCGCGCGCCGCGATCGACCAGGTGCTCGGGTTCTTCGACGACCGGGGAGTGCCCCTCCTGCCGGGAGCGCGCGTCGCGGAGGTGACGGCATGACGACGACGGCACGGGAGGCGGTACCCGGCGTCGCCGGGGAGGTCCTGGCGGAGTACGGCGGCCGGGTGAGCCGGCACGACCTGTACGACGAGGTCGGCGTACCCGTCTACCACGACCTGGCGGCGGTCGACACCAGCGAGATCAGGGAAGTGCTGCGGGTGGTACGGGCCTTCCCCGGGCCGGTCCTCGAACTCGCCGCGGGCTCCGGGAGGCTGACGATGCCCCTGCTCGCCCTCGGCCGCGAGGTCACGGCGCTGGAGCTCAAGGAGGCGATGCTGGACCTGCTGCGGGAGCGGCTCGCCGGCGCCCCTGCGGGAGCCCGTGAGCGCTGCATGCCCGTGCAGGGCGACATGTCCGCCTTCGACCTCGGCCGTACGTTCGCGGTCGTGGTGCTCGGCACCACCTCCGTCTCGCTCCTCGACGAGGAGGGCAGGGCCGGCCTCTACGCAGCCGTACGTGCCCATCTCCAGCCCGGTGGACGGTTCCTGCTGTCCACCGTCGACCTCACGGACGCCTCGGCGGACGACACCGACCTGGACTTCGAGGCCGTGGGGGCCAGCGGCAGGCGGTACCGGATGATCGAGCACTGGCCGGCCGGCGCCTCGACGCGCAACGTCACCATCCTGCCGCCCAAGGCGGAGGCCGCACATGCGTCGCAGGTCCTGGCGCTGACCACCTCCATCCGGGTCCTGCCCGCCGACCGGCTGGAGCGCGAACTCGCGGACGCCGGACTGGCCGTCGTCCAGCGGCACACCCTGCCCGCCACCGGGCCCCGGCACCGGGACGTCCTGCTGGAAGTGGAGGCCGTCTGATGGCCGGTGAACTGTGGCCCTCCCTGCTGGAACCCGCCGCGCACGGCCGGGACGACCTGTGCGCCGTCTCCGCCCGAGGCGTCCGGGTCCGCTTCCTCGACGGGCGTGAACTCCTCTGCGGCACCAGCGGGCTGTGGAACGCCAACCTGGGCTACGGGAACGAGGCGATCGCACAGGCCTGCGCCGAGGCGCTGCGCGACGCGTCCTACCTCTCCGTGTTCCGCTACGAGAACAGCCACGCCCGCCGGGCCGCCCAGGCCCTGGTGCGGGCCGCCGGGTCCGGGTACTACGGCCGGGTGGTCTTCTCCACCTCGGGCGGCGCGGCCAACGACCTGGTGATGAAGCTGGCCCGCCACCACCACGCGCTGCGCGGAGGAAACCGCAAGCTGGTGGTGGGGCTGCGGGACAGCTACCACGGACTCACCTTCGGCGGGTTCGCCCTCACCGGCGAGAACCTCGGCCAGCCCCTCTACGGTGTCGACCAGCGCCTGGTCCGCCATGTGACCCCGAACGCGGCCGACGAGATCGCCGCCCTGATGGCACGTCAGGGCGGCCAGATCGCCGCGGTCGTGGTGGAGCCCGTCCTGGGATCCGGCGCGGTCCCCCTCACCCCCGGCTACGTCGAGACGCTGCTGGACCTGCGCGACCGGTACGGCTTCCTGCTGGTCGCCGACGAGGTGGCCACCGGATTCGGCCGTACCGGCAGCCTCTTCGCCTCCCAGGAGTGGCCGGCCCCGCCGGACCTGCTGATCACCTCCAAGGGCTTGACCAACGGCACCAGCGCCGCGGCGGCCGTGCTGGTCTCCGAGGAGGTCGCCGCGCCCTTCGACGCGGCCAACGAACTCTTCGTCCACGGCGAGACGCAGGCGGGCACCCCGGTGACCTGCGCGGCGATCCTCGCCACCCTGGCCGAGATGCAACGCCTCGACGCCGTGGCCGCCGCACGGCGCCTGTCCGCCCGCCTCGACGAGGCCCTGGCGGAGCTGGCGGCATCGCATCCGCACGTCGCCGGCACCACGGGCACCGGTTGCTTCCGGTCGATCCGGCTGCGTACGGCCGACGGGGAACCGCTGCCGCAGCACGAGGTGCCGCAGGTGGTGGACGCGATCCGCCGGGCCGGTGCCATCGTCCACCCGAGTGTGCGGGGGATCCAGTTGCTGCCCGCACTCGTCTACACCGACGCCGAACTCGGTGAACTCCTCGACTGCGTGCGCGCCGGCGTGGACGCCCATGTCGCGGGCGGCGGTCGCGTGGCCGCGGTCACGGCGGGGGCGGCCTGATGGACGTCGTCTGGAACCTCGGCAGGCAGCGGCTCACGCAGGTCGCGTACGGCATCGCCGGCCTCGCCAAGTGGCTTCCCCTGCGCGCCGGGAGCGGCCTGACGATCCTCGCCGACGCGGCCGTCGCCGACGCCGAGGCCGTCACCCGGGTCGAGGAGTGCGCCGCCTTCGCCGGCCGCCGTGTGGAGCGCGTGGTGCTCTCGGGCCCCGGCACCCTGGAGAACGTCACCGCGCTCGCTGAACGGCTGCGCGGGAGCGAACTCGTGGTGGCCGTCGGGGGCGGAACGCTGCTGGACCGGGCGAAGCTCGCCGTCCTGCTGGCCGGCGACCCCGCCGTCCTTGACCGGCTCTCCGTACGGCACCGCAGCGGGCTGGTGCTGCTGTCGGCAGCGTCCAACCCGGGGATCCCCCTGGTCACCGTCCCGACCACGGTGGGCACCGGCAGTGAGCTCAGCGGGGCCGTGTGCCTGGGCACGGCACAGGGCAAGCGGCTGGTGCTGGGCAACGGACTGCAGCCCGAGGTGGCGGTGCTGGACCCGGTGGCGACCCGGACCCTGCCCGTGGACCTGCTCGCCGAGGGCGTCCTCGAGGTGTTCTTCCGGGTGGCCGGGATGTTCGCGGGGGACCACCAGGAACTGCCCACCGAGGACACCTTCGCCCTGGCGCTGCTGGACCGGCTGGTCCGGCTGGGCGGCGAGCTGGAGGAGGCACGGCGGACCGGCGCCGCACCGGGCGACCGGCTCCGCCTGGAGATCGCCAAGCTGAGCGGCACGAGCCACAACCCGTGGCTCAACCTGGGCCGCGACCCGTGCGCCTGCAAGGGCTGGTACCTGGCCAACGAGCTCTCCACCGGCCTGGGACTGCGCAAGATGACCGCGGCCGCCGCGCTGCTGCCGCCGCTGTGGCGGCGGATCACGGCACCGGATCCGCGCTGGGGCTCGGCCCGGCGGCTCGAGCGGCTGTGGCAGGTCGTCAGGGCGGCCCGGCCGGCGCTGCCCGCCGATCCCGCGGACGGCGTCGACGCCCTGATGGACGCCTGGCGCATCGAACGCGGCATCACCGCCACGAGCGGGCGGATCGACGAGATCGCGCGGTCCACGACCCTCGCCTGGGGCGACGGACTGCCGACCCTCGGCGCCCTCACCCTCGCCGACGTCCGTCAGGTCATGACCGAGGCCGCCCGCACACCACAGACTTCCGTCGGCTTCCGCTGACGGATGCCCGTCCACGAACCGGAACAGGGGGAGGAGGTGAAGAGCATGCAGACCGTGAGCAAGAACCAGAGCGCGCCTCTGGAGCTGGCTCTGCAGGAGCTGGAGGCACACGAGCTGGACATGCAGGAGCTGGAGCAGCTCGACGCGCCGTTCGGCTGGAGTGACCTCGTCAGCTTCGTCAGCGGCCTGAGTGCAGGGGGGGTCGTCTCGTACGTCTCCCTCGTCACGCTGGCCACCTGAGGCCACCCGGCCGACAGGCACACCCACGGAAAGGGAACGGAGGTGAAAAACATGCAGGAGAACACGAACCCGGCCCTCGAACTGGCCATGCAGGAACTGGACATGGAGGAGCTGGAGGGCATGGAGGCTCCCGACTGGTGGAACAGCTTCCTCGCGAGCTTCGCGGTGTCCGCCGGTGTCAGCGCCACCTACAGCTCGCTCGTCATCACCTCGGTCGTCGCCACCTGATCCGGTGCGGCGAGCGATGAAGTGAGCCCTGTTCCGGATGCTGGCCAAGAGCATCCGGAACAGGGCCGCGTATCAGCGAATATACGCGGCTGCGCGCCGCAGAGAAGAGATGCGTTATGCCCCAGGCTGCCTCTCGTGGCGTCTTCTGGTCCATCGCGGCCTTCTGGATCGTCACCGTGATCGCCACCCCCGGAGTCGTCTCCGCTCTCACCCACGGCCAGGCCCGTACGACGGCGCTCCTCGTCTCCATCGGCATCGAGCTGTTCATCATCGCGTGTGTCGGTGTGTACCTGCGGGTGAGTGGGAGGCCCTGAGAATGACCGATGTCGTCGCCATCGAGGGTCTGACCAAGCGCTACGGCGATGTGACGGCGGTCCAGGACGTCTCCTTCCGCGTGGGACCCGGCCGGATCGTCGGGCTCCTGGGACGTAACGGCGCGGGCAAGACGACCACCCTGCGGATGCTGCTCGGTCTCGTCCGCCCGACCGCGGGACGGGCCACCGTGTTCGGCCGTCCCTACGGCGAACTACCCGACGCGGCGCACCGGATCGGCGTCAGCATGGACGGCATCGGCCCGTCGAACGCCGCCACCGGCAGAGCGGACCTGCGCATCTGGGCGAGAACCCTGGGCCTCGGCTCCTCCCGGGTCGAGGAGGTCCTCGAGCGGGTCGGTCTCGACGGCGACGCCCACCGCAAGCTGCGCGGCTACTCGACCGGTATGCGCCAGCGGCACGCCTTGGCCACCGCGCTGCTGGCCGACCCCGAACTGCTCGTCCTGGACGAGCCGGCCAACGGACTCGACCCCGACGGCATCCGCTGGCTGCGGCAGTTCCTGCGGTCCCTCGCGGACGAGGGCCGCACCGTGCTGCTCTCCAGCCACCTGCTGGCCGAGGTCGAGCAGACGGCCGACGACATCGTGATCCTCCAGCGGACGCTGCGCTACAGCGGCACGGCGGCCGATCTCACCGGCGACGGCGACGTCAGCCTGGAAGACCGCTTCTTCGAGCTCGTCGGCCCCCAGTCGAAGGAGCACGCCCATGGGTGACCTCATAGGCGCCGAATGGCGCAAGATCTGGACCGGCCGGTCCTGGTGGGCCCTCGGGACGGCGGCGCTGCTGCTGTCCGCGCTCGCCGACGCCGGCTACCTGAAGCAGGCGCTGGACAAGCCGTCGCAGGTCCGTCCCTCGGCGGCCGTCCTCACCTCCACCCTGGTGCAGGGCTGGTTCACGGTCGAGCTGGCCGCCGCTCTGGTCGGCATGCTCGCGGTGACCCGGGAGTTCGGCAGCGGTGCCATCTGTAGATCGGTCCTGCTCAGCGGCGGCCGGGGCCGTCTGCTGCTGGCGAAGCTGCTGGCCGTCACGGGCACCGGCGCGCTGTTCGCCGTGGTCACCGGGGCGGTGGCCGCCGTCAGCCCGTGGGTGTTCCTCACCGGGCACTACCGGCCGCAGTGGACGGCGACGACGACCTGGACGCTGCTCGGCGTGATGCTGGTGGTGGTGACGGGCGCGCTGTGGGGCAGCCTGCTCGGGCTGCTGATCCGCCAGCAGGTCGCCGCCGTCGTCACGCTCCTGCTCAGCACCTGGCTGGTGAGCGGGGGACTGCTCCGACTGGCCCCGAAGGTGGGCCGGTTCACCATCGACGAGGCCATGGCGTCCGTGTACCGGGGCGGCAACGCCGGTCTGCTGTCGATCCCGTGGGCCCTCGTGGTCCTGGCGCTCTGGATCGCTGCGGCGACGGTCGGCGCCCGCGTCCTGTTCCTGCGCAAGGACCTGCCGTGAAGCTGACCCTGAACCGCCCGGAGCCCGCCGCCGCCCCGCCGCCGCTTCCCGAGCTCCCGAGCCTCGCGTCGGACGTGCAGGTGCACGAGCCCGCCGCGGACGGGGCGCCGTGGATCGTCCAGTTCGGGGCGCAGCGCTACCTCCGGGTGGGCGCGGGTATGGCCCGGCTGCTGAGGCTGGCCGACGGCACCCACACGGCGGGCGACATCGCGGGCGAGCTGGGTGGCCCCTGGACTCCGGAGCTGGTGCACGAGGGCCTGCTGCGCGCCCAGCGGATGCAGCTGCTCGAGGGCGGCGAACGGCAGCCGGCCAAGAACCGCAGATTCGCCTACGTACCGCCGCTGACCTTCCAGTTCACGCTGGTGAGACCGGACAGGCTGCTGAGCCGGCTGCGGCCCTTCCTCGCCCGGCTGGCCCATCGGGGCTGGGCCGTGGCCCTGACCGCCGTGACCGTCGCGGGGCTCCTGTGCCTGGGCGTCCAGGCCCCCGCGGCCGCGGGGGCGCTCGGCCGGCCCGTGTCGGTGTCGGTCCTGGCGGTCCTGGTCTGCCTCACCTACGCGGGCACGATGCTGCACGAGATGGCGCACGGTATGGTGCTGAGCCACTACGGCGGACGGCCCAACCGCATGGGCGTCATGCTCTTCTACCTGACACCGGCCTTCTTCTGCGACGTCACGGACGGCTGGCGACTGCCCCGGAGTGACCAGCGCGTGCGGATCGCCCTGGCGGGCATCACCGTCCAGGGGGTCATCGGCGGCCTCGCGGGCGTCGCGTCCGCCGTCGTCGCCGCGACCGGGGGCAGCCCGGGGGTCCGCGACACCCTGCTGCTCCTGGCGGTGACCAACTACGTCTCCGGAGCCTTCAACGCCATACCGTTCGTCAAACTGGACGGCTACCTGGCGCTCATGAGCCATCTGGACATCCCCCACCTGCGGGACCGGGCCATGACGGACGCCCGCCGGCTGATGGCGCGACTGCTGTTCGGCGGACGCTACGAGCGCGCACTGCCCGGTGTCTCCTGGGCACCCCTGTTCGGACTGGCCTGCATGATCTTCCCGGTGTACGTCGTGAGCATGGCGTTCACGGTCTGGCGGTCCGTGCTCGAGGCCCTGGGCCTGGTCGGCGCGGCGATCGTCTCCTGCGTCCTGGGCTACGTGCTGCTGCGCGTCTACTCGGGTGCGCTCCGGCTGGTCGCCGAGGCCCGGGCCGCGGGTGCCCGCTCCTGGCGGATCGCGCTCGTGTCGGTGGCGGCGCTGGCCGCGGTGTCCGGAACCGCCCTCGGGGTGTCCCTGCCGTACACCGTCTCCGGAGGCTTCGTCAGGGAGCACGGGCAGGTGCTGTTCGTGGCGACCGGGGCGGCCGACCGAGCGGCGATCGGGGCGGGCGCCCCGGTGCGCCTGGAGCGTGGGGGCGTGCTCCTCCACGACCCGCTGGGCGAGGCGACGGTGGCGAGCACCGAGCCCGTGCAGATCACGGCACCGTTGTCCGCGTTCGTCCCCGTGAAGGGCCTCGCGTCGCTGCGCGTACCGGCCTCCGGGATTCCCCTGGCGACGCGTCACCTGCCGGCCGACCCCACGGGTCTCGCCTCGGTGAGCGCGGGCCGGCGCAGCCTGGGCACCTGGCTCTACCTCAGGTACGTGGCGCCGTTCTGGCGCTGATCCCGTACCGCACCCCCTTCTTCTCCTTCCCGCACCTGTTCCCAAGGCGGTTGACCTGTCATGGACATACTTCGGCATCTGATGTACTGCCCGCCCGGCACCCCGTTCTTCGACCGGGACGGCGCGGACGCCGGCGGACAGGACGACTTCGCCGTGGTCCCGGTCGACGCGCTGGACGGCTGGGGGCACAACACCGGCCCCGACTGGGTGATGCTGACGCCACCGCGGCCCCGGCTGCCCGCCCAGGGCTGGAAGATCCATGTGTCGGCCACCCCGGACAACGCCGAGAGCGTGCTGGCACGGTCCTTCGACTACCTGGTCCCGCGCGAGATCGCGTTCAAGTTCATCCGCAGCAGTAAGGTCCTGCTGCGCCGCAACGGAAAGTACGGCGACCGGAGCGCCAGCGGGAAGTTCATCACGATCTACCCCGAGGACGAGGCCCAACTCGCCCTCGTGCTCGATGAGCTGGGTTCGCTGCTCGACGGCGAGCCGGGCCCGTACATCCTCAGCGACCTGCGCTGGCGTTCAGGACCCCTGTACGTCCGTTACGGCGGGTTCCTCGCGCGGACCATGAAGTCGCCGACGGGTGAGACCGTCCACTGCATCGAGGACCCCGACGGCCGTCTCGTGCCCGACCGGCGCGGCCCGTCGTTCCGGCCGCCGGAGTGGGTCACCGTCCCCGACTGCCTGGCCGAGGCGGTGCGAGCGCGCAACGCGGGCACGCTGCAGGACTTCCCCTACCGTGCCGACAAGGCACTGCACTTCTCCAACGGCGGCGGTGTCTACCGGGGCACCGATCTGCGCACCGGCGATCCGGTCCTGCTGCGGGAGGCCAGACCCCTCTCCGGTCTCGACACCCACGGCGAAGACGCCGTCGCCCGCCTCCACCGGGAGCACCGGTGTCTGGAGAAGCTGGCCGGGCTCCCCTGCATCCCGCGACTGATCGAGGCTCGCGTGGGACACGAACACCACTTCCTGGTGCGGGAGTTCGTGCAGGGCGAGACCCTGGCCGCGGCGGTGGCCCGCCGCGTCCCGCAGTCGCCTCTGGACGATCCGCGACAGGCGGCGCAGTACACGGAGTGGGCCGTCGACGTGCTCGACCAGGTCGAGCGGGGGATGCGGGCGATGCACGAACGGGGTGTCGTCTTCGGCGATCTGCACCCGGGCAACATCCTCGTCCGAGACGACGGCACCATCGTCTTCGTCGACCTGGAGACCGCCTCGACCGACCCGCTGGCCCGGCAGATCCACGCCGCCCCGGGGTTCGCCGCGCCGCCCACGCACCGGGGCACGGACGTGGACCGGTACGCCCTCGGCTGTCTGCGCCTCGCCCTGTTCGCCCCGCTCACCACACTGGTGTCCTGGGGCCCGCACAAGGTGGACCAGCTCATCGCCCACGTCGTCGCGCGCTACCCCGTACCGGGTGACTACGGCGACAAGGTGCGGGCGGATCTGGTGCCGCGGCAAACGTCGCCTGCCGCGGCACCAGCCCCCGTGAACCCGGACGACGTCCAGGACCGAACGCCGGCCGTCAGCGGCGCCCCGGGACCGCACACGGACACCGGTGGCCCGGCGTGGCGCCGTCCTCTCGCCGTGGCCGAGGGCATCGCGGCCACCGCCACCCCCGAACGCGAGGACCGCCTCTTCCCCGGTGATGCCAGCCAGTTCCTCCTGCCCGAGGGGGGAGTCAGCCTCGCCTACGGAGCCGCCGGGGTGCTGTGGGCGCTCGCCGAGGCGGAGACGGAGGTCCCCGACGGGTGGATCGACTGGCTGGAGACAGCGACGCTCCGCCAGGGCGAGCCGTCGCCCGGCCTCTACACCGGGCTGGCCGGCGTCGCCTGCGCGCTGAACCGCCTGGGCCGCACCGACACCGCCGCCGCCCTCTTCCAGCGGTTGCACAAGGCCGAGCCCGCCAACGACAGCCTCTTCGACGGCCTGGCGGGGATCGGGCTCGCCCATCTCCATCTGGCAAGCACCACCGACGACCGACTCGCCCTGAAGTACGCGACGGCGGCGGCCGAGCAGCTCACCGAGCACGCCACGACCCGCGTGCCGCGCCGCGGGGAGGCAGGGCTGATGCGCGGCCGGGCAGGTGGCGCCCTGCTCCTGCTGCGGCTGTACGCGCAGACCGCGGAGAACAACCTGCTCGACGCGGCGCGGGAGTTGCTCGACAGCGATCTGCGGGCCCTCGGCTGGACCGACGCCGGACAGCACCCGGCGGACCCGGACGCCCCGGACGCCCCCGAGGTCGCCGAGGGCTGGGCGGAGGGAGCCCCCGGTGCCCGCCCCCTGCTCGCGTCCGGCGGCGGGGGTACGGCGATGGTGCTGGAGGAGTATCTGAGGCACCGGCCCGATCCGCGCTTCGCCCTCGCACGCGACAGCGTGCGGCGCGCCGCACGCGGCTACACGCCCCGCACCGCCGGTCTCTTCCACGGCTGGGCAGGCGTCACGCTGACCCTGCGCCACCTCGGTGACGACCCCTTGGCCGCGCCGGGCCTGTCGGACGCCCTCGACCTGTTCCAGGTCGGCTACGACAACAGGCCCGCCTTCCTCGGCCACGAGAACCTGCGGCTGTCCACCGATCTGGCGACGGGCGCCGCCGGCGTACTGCCTGCACTGCGTACACAGGCCGGCGGACCGCCCGCCCTGCCGTTCCTGTGACCCGCCGCCCGCGCCCCGCCGAGGAGGAGACCAGAGCGCCCATGAGCCCCACCGGCACCGTGCGGACGTCCGTCATCTGCCCGACCTACAACAGGGGCCGGTCGATCACGGCGACCATCGACTCCGTCCGCGCCCAGACGGTGGACGACTGGGAACTGCTGGTCGTCTCGGACGGCTGCGACGACGACACGGAGGAGTGGGTGCGTCGCGCCGCCCGGGAGGATGCCCGGGTCCGGCTCCACCGCATCGCCAGGACCGGCCACCCCAGCGGGCCGCGCAACGCCGGACTTGCCGCCGCCCGGGGAGAGTTCATCGCCTACCTGGACCATGACGACGTCTGGCGGCCCCGCCATCTGAGCGTCGCGCTCGGCATGCTGGAGGCCGGGGCGGACCTCGTGGCGACGGGCTGCACATACCTCGACGCGACGGGGGCGGTAGTGGCCCCCCTGGACGCCCTCGCCGGGTGCTGGCACCCTCAACTGCAGCTGATGGGGCCGATGTTCGAACCGTCGCGGGTCGCCCATCGTCGCGGTCTGCCCGAGCGGGTCGGCGGCTGGCGGACCGGCGCCGGACTGGAGGACTGGGACCTGTGGCTGCGGCTGGCCGACGCCGGTCACGCGTTCCGCACGGTCCTGGAGCCGACCGCGGCCCTGCTGACGGACGGCGGCACGCGCAGGCACCGGATGCCGCGCCCGCACCGGCTGCCCCTGGTCGTCCTGGACGACGTGAAAGCCGCGCACACCCTGCTGCTCGAACTGCGCGAGGGACGCCACGACGCGCCCTTCCGCGCCGCCTGTCTGGCCGACATGAAGGACTGGTTCCGGCAGATGCGTGCCACGGGCGAACTGGTGCGCCCCCAGGACTGGGACGGCGACCTGGACGCCGAGATCGAGCGTGTGGTCGGCGGAGTGGGAAGGCTCTTCGAGGAACTGGTCCTGGTGCCGGAGCGCGGACGTTTCGCCCTGGCCAAGAACCTGCTGTGCGCGCGGGCCGAACACGCCCGCCGTGCCGCCGAGTTGCTGCCGGCCGTTCAGCCCCGGCAACTGCGCCTGCTGGCGGACCTGGCCGGCCGTGCCCGAGGGGCGCGGCCGGCCGGCCGCTCAGATCCAGCCCCGGTCCCTCGCGTGTAGCGCTGCCTGGACACGGGTGGCCGCGTCCAGGCGTTTCAGGAGCCGGGCGATGTGCCCGCGGTAGGTCCGCACGGAGATGCCCAGCTCCCGCGCGCCGACCTCGTCCTTGTCGGCGTGCGTCATCGCCTCGAGCACGCGGAGCTGGAAGGCGTCGCACGGTGACTCCGTGCCGGCCGGCAGCAGCACCGAGGCCGCGTCGGCCGCGCTCGACCAGCAGTGGTCGAACAGCGACTGGAGCGTGCGCACGAGCCCGTCCTCGCGGATCAGCAGCGCACTCTCCGAGGTGGAGTTGTGGGCCGACTGTACGAGGGCGGCGCTGCTGTCGGTGATCAGCACCCGCTCGAAACTGCCGCTGAGGAAGCGGATGCGCGCCCCGTTCTCGATCAGCTCCGTGAGGTAGGCCGCGGTCGTGGTGTCCTCCAGCGCCTGCCTGGGCACCAGGGCGCGCAGCGCGATGCCGCGGCGCAGACAGCGCAGGTCGGACTCCCGGGTGCCGGCCAGGCCCTCCGCCGCAGCGAAGTCGTTCGGCTGCATGGTCAGGACCTCGTGCCGGGCGAAGAAGATGAGCTCGTCGGCCCGGCTGTGCAGCGGCTCGCAGTCCGCCAGTGGCTCGACGTGGTCGTTCCCGCCTTCCTTCCGCCACCACTGCAGTGCCTGGTGGAGGAAGAGATGGCTGGAAGAGAGGACTTCCCGCTGTTCGTCCTGAAGCCGCTTGAGCCGTTCTTCCGCGAGACGCGCGATGCTGATCCCCGGGTCGACGGCCTGTGGTTCACCGTGTTCGCCGAAACTGATCATGCCGTGCAGACTCAGGCGCTCCAGAGAGGCGCGCACGGATGCCTCGTCCATTCCCAGGCAGGCGCTCAGGTCGGAAGTCCCCGAACCCGGCTGCTCCAGCAGCGTTCTGTACACGTCCTCATCAAGGGACAGGATGCCCAGTGTCTTCAATGATCCCCCATGAACGCGTCGGATACGGTCAACTATCTGACGTAGTAACGATCCTACTTTGACCGAAACTGTTCATGGCCACATCAATGTCAAAGTTTGCCACGCCCCGGCAAAACGCCGCATTGGCCTGCACCAATGCCGCCCGCTGTGCCGCACCGGGCGATCGCCGCCCGGACGCGCGGAGGCGTCCAGGCGGCGACGCGCCGAGCGTCAGGTGAACATCCCGGGCACGGACGCGGCCGTGAGGACGACGAGGGCGCGCAGGGCGGACTGGACGGCGTCCCCCAACTGGTCGGCCGGCCCCTGGCCCTCGGCGATGGCGCCCATCCGGGCCTCGACCGCCTTCGCGTCGTCGGCGTCCGGCAGGACCAGGGCGTGCAGACCCGCGTGGTGCAGCAGGGCGATCAGCGCCGCGGTCTCCGCGTCGGGCTCCTGGCCCTCCAGTACCACGGTGGCGAGTTCGCGTCGCAGGTCCGCGGGTACGGCCGGGTCCGTCACCGGATAGCGGTGGGACCCGAACACCCCCAGCACACGCTTGCCCTCCTCGCGCACCAACCCCTTGCGCTGCAGGCCTTCGTACGCTGCGGACAGGGCCCGCTCCCTGATCGCGAGCAGCCAGACCTGCGGCGAGGCGTCGGGGCGCTCGCGCAGCTGCTCCGCCAGCGCGGCCGCAACAGGCTCCGTGGGCGGTGCCGTCTCGGCCGCGACCAGCTTGCCGTCGCGTACCACCACATGTCCCGAGCGCGTCAGTTCGAGCAACGGCGCCGCCGCGACCGCGAACCCGACGCGCAGCGGTTCCCGCAGTGCGCCGCTGTCCTCTTCGAGCCCGAGCAGAACGACCTGCTCACCCAACGTCAGCCCCGTACGCATGCGTCCTCCTTCTGCGACTACTCCGCTTATTAGTACGGGTCGTAGGGGGTCGCGGTTCCATCGGGTACGGCCTCAGCGTGGCGTTCCGTACCGGTCGGGGGAGGTGTTCAACGGCCGGGCCGTCCGGCGGCTGCTCCTGCGGCGGCTCGGGCTTGCGTCCGTAAACCGATCGGTTTACAGTGGTGAACCGATCGGTTTCTCGTCGTGAGGGCGAGTCACGTCGTCTCCCGAAGACGGCGAGGCGGGCGAGCGCACCCATGCTGGTGGTCACGCTGGTCTTCATCGGGATGTCGGTGCCCACGGCGGGTGCCACCACGCCCCTCCAGGCGTTGCCCGGCTTCTATCGCTTCCTCGCCGAGTTCGAGCCGCTGCGGCAGATCACCGGCGGCATCCGCTCGATCCTCTACTACGACGCCCAGGGCGACGCCGGGCTGACGCGCGGCTGGGTGATGCTGGCCGCCGGCCTCGCGGCGGCCGCCCTGTTCGGCTTCGGCGTGACCGGCTGGTACGACCGCAAGGGTCTGCACCGCATCCCCGTGGAGACGCCGCCCGAGAAGGACGCCGTCCCGGCGTAGGAGCGGGTTCGCCGGCCCGCTCCCTGGAAACCGGTCGGTCTCCACTCGGTCGGAATCGAGTTAACCTCGCAGTATGACCACAGAGGCGAAGCAGGGCACCCGGGAGCGGCTGCTGGACGCGGCGGCGACGCTGACCTACCGGGACGGGGTCGGTATCGGCGTCGAGGCCCTGTGCAAGGCGGCCGGGGTGTCCAAGCGCTCCATGTACCAGCTCTTCGAGAGCAAGGACGACCTGCTGGCGGCCAGCCTCGAACAGCGCACGTCCGCCTACGTGGCGACGCTCCTTCCCGCGCCGGACGACGGCCGTACGCCTCGCGAGCGCATCCTGGACGTCTTCGAGCAGGTGGAACGGCAGGCGGGCGAGCCCGACTTCCGGGGCTGCCCGTACCTGGCCGTCCAGATCGAACTCAAGGACCGGAGCCACCCCGCGAGCCGGGTCGCCCACCAGGTCAAGGCGAACCTGACCGGGTTCTTCCGCAGGGAGGCCGAGCAGGGCGGGGCGAGCGACCCCGAACTGCTGGCCCGGCAGCTCAGCCTGGTCTTCGACGGCGCCAGCGCCCGCGCGGGCATAGGAGCCGACACACTGACGGGGCTGGTCGCGCCCACGGTGACCACCCTCCTCGACGCGGCGGGCGTGCGCTGACGCGCGCTCAGCTCGTCGCCGCGGCAGGGGTTCGATCCAGCGGGTGGCCGCCGGGGAGCAGGCGTCGTGGTGCAGGGACGGGGTGAAGGTGCAGATGAGCAGCATGGGCGGCCAGACCTCCTTCCCGGGCTTCTCGGCCTACAGCGGCACGAAGTTCGCCCTGGAGGGCATGTCCGAGGCCCTCGCGGGCGAGGTCGCCGAGTACGGCGTCAAGGTGCTGATCGTGGAGCCGGGTGCGTTCCGGACATCGCTGTACGACGGGAGACGCGCCGGCGACGCCGACGGCGGGGCGTACGCCTCCGTGGGCGGCACGCACGCGCTGGTCGGCGCCGGTTTCGACGAACGGGCCGGCGACCCCGCCAAGGCGGCGGCCCTCATCCGCGCCGCCCTCGACGCGGAGCACACCCCGCTCCACCTGCCCCTCGGCGACGACGGCGTGAGTGCCGCGCTGGCCCATCTGGACCAGGTCCGCGAGGACATCACGGCCTGGGAGAAGCGGACCCGCCACACGGGGTACGACGACTGATAGTCGGGGGCCGCGGGCAGCAGGGGGACGGGGAGGTCGGCGGCGCCTGGCTCACGCTTACCATGCGCCCAGGCCGTACGCCGGTCCCATGTCCGGTACGCACATCCCCGCACGCCCGGCGCAGCCCCACTGCGCCGCCGCCGAACCAGGAGCACGGTGCCCGTGTCCATACCCCCGCCCCCGGTGCCGCCGCAGGAACCCCGAGGACCCTTGCCGCAGGGCCCGTTCCCGCAGGGGCCGTACGGCGCCCCGGGGCCGTACCCGCCGCCGTACGGCTACCAGCCCTGGGGGCAGGGATACGGCCCGTACCACCGGCCCGCACCGGTCAACGGGCCCGCCGTCGCCTCGCTCGTGCTCGGCATCCTGTGCTGTGTCCCGGCCGCCGGGCTGCTGTTGGGGCTGATCGCGCTGCGGCAGATCCGGCGGAAGGGGGAGCGGGGCAAGGGGATGGCCGTCGCGGGGGCGGTGCTCTCCTCGCTCGGACTCGCCCTGTGGACACTCGCGCTGGCCACCGGCGGCGTCGCCGACTTCTGGAACGGCTTCAAGGACGGCGCGCACGACAACGGCAGCGCCTACACCCTCGCCAAGGGCGAGTGCTTCGACGTGCCCGGCGGCACCATCGAGGGCCTGACCTACCACGTCCACAAGGTGCCGTGCGCGGACAGGCACGACGGCGAGGTCTTCGCCGACTTCCGGATGACCGGGTACACCGCCTACCCCGGCGACGCCGAGGTCACCGACACCGCCGACACGCGGTGCTACGCGCTGCGCCACGCCTACGCCATGGACGCCTGGGCCGTACCCGCCGACGTGGACGTGTACTACCTGACCCCGACCCGGCAGAGCTGGCGGCTCGGGGACCGCGAGGTCACCTGCGTGTTCGGCAACACGGACGCCAAGGCCGGCCTGACCGGCTCCCTGCGCAACGACGCCCGGACGCTGAACGCCCATCAGATCGCCTATCTCCAGGCCGTCGACCTGGGGAACGAGGCCCTCGACGGCCAGCCCCTCGCCGGTCCCCAGACCGATCTCGGGGCCAACACGGCCTGGGCGCGGCGGGTGTCGGAGGCCTTCGCCCGGGAGACGGGGATGCTGCGCGCCCACCCGTGGCCGGCGGACGCGAAGCAGCCGGTCCTCGCCGTGGCGGCGGAACTGGACACCCTCGGCAAGGACTGGGCCCGGGCGGCCGCGGCCACCGACTCCGACGGTTTCTACACCGTCTACGACAAGATCATGGTCCGGGAGACCCCGCAGAGGTCCGTCACCGCCCGCAAGGCTCTGCGCCTCGCCACGATCCCGCCCGCGGGGGACGGCGCGGGCGGCGGGGCGGCCCGTGGCGGGGGCGGTTCCGGTGTCGAGGTGTGACGGCGGCCATAGCGGGGAGAAAGTGCCTGCGTAAAGGCTTCACCCGGCGCATGTCACCACATCGAGTGATTCTCTGGCCTTTGCTTGCATGGCGGAACCCACGGTTGCCACGCTGTTGCTGTCTGTACAACCTGATGGGAGCGGCCAGTGACTTTCGGTGAGCAGCCGGCGTACCTGCGCGTCGCGGGTGATCTTCGCCAGAAGATCGTCAACGGCTCGCTGCCACCGCACACCCGCCTCCCCTCCCAGGCCAGAATCCGCGAGGAGTACGGCGTCTCGGACACGGTCGCGCTGGAGGCGCGCAAGGTGCTGATGGCCGAGGGCCTGGTCGAGGGCCGCTCCGGTTCGGGCACGTACGTGCGCGAGCGGCCCGTGCCGCGCAGCATCGCGCGCTCCGGCTTCCGCCCGGCCGGTGGTGCCACGCCGTTCCGCCAGGAGCAGGCGGACGGGGAGGCCCGCGGTACCTGGGAGTCCAGGAGCGAACAGGCCGAGGCGGGCGGGGCCGTCGCCGAGCGCCTGTGCATCAAGCCCGGCGACCGCGTGATGTGCACGCGGTACGTCTTCCGGGAGGCCGGCGAGGCGATGATGCTCTCCACCTCGTGGGAGCCCCTCGCGGTGACCGGCCGCACGCCCGTCATGCTGCCCGAGGAAGGCCCGCTCGGCGGCATGGGCGTCGTCGAGCGCATGGCGGCCATCGACGTGGTGGTGGACAACGTCACCGAGGAGGTCGGCGCTCGCCCCGGTCTCGCCGAGGAGCTGCTCGCCCTGGGCGGTGTCCCTGGTCATGTGGTCCTCGTCATCCAGCGCACCTTCTACGCCTCGGGCCGCCCGGTCGAGACCGCCGACGTGGTCATCCCGGCCGACCGCTACCGGGCCGCGTACCACCTCCCGGTGAAATAGCGCACACCTTTACGGAGTTCACCCCCGCTCACCGTCCCCGCAGTCCCCTTCGCCCGCCCACGGAATCCGCCCGTCCGGCACTGGAATCCGGACGTTCTCGCAGGTTGCCGCGGGTCCCTCCGGCGTGCCGCCGATCGGATGCGTCCCGGTCACCAGGGGGCGCGCCCGTGTTCGCGCGCCCCCTCGATCTGGCCGGTTGCGTACCTCTTTGTGAAAAGGCGTATTCGCTGCGTGAAGGCAAGGCGTAGGCTCGGGCATATGCGGAGTGCGGTTTCCTTAGTGGGCGGGGGCGGTGGGGCGCGATGAACGACGGCACGATCACTCTTCCCTGGCTCGTCATACGGCAGGACGACAACGGCAACCGCTACCGCGTGGGCCGGTACGCGACCCGGGCCGAGGCCCAGAAGATCGCCGACAGTCTCGACGACCGCGGCCACAAACAGCTCTACTGGGTCGAGCGCATCGGCCAGAACGGCGCGGTCAACTGACTCCCGTAGGCTCCCGTCCATGACGGAACGGATCGTGGTGGTCGGTGCCGCCCTGCTCGACTCCGGCCGCCTCCTCGCGGCCCGCCGCAGCGCCCCCGCCGACCTGGCGGGCCGCTGGGAACTCCCCGGCGGCAAGGTGGAGGCGGGGGAGGCCCCCGAGGCGGCCCTGGTGCGCGAGCTGCGCGAGGAACTGGGCGTGGACGCCGAGGCGGTGGAGCGCGTGCCGGGGGAGTGGCCGCTGAAGGCCCCGTACGTCCTGCGTGTGTGGACCGCCCGTCTCCTGCCCGGTTCCCCGGCCCCCGCACCCCTGGAGGACCACGACGGCCTGCGCTGGCTGACGGTGGACGAACTCTGGGACGTGCCGTGGCTGGACCACGACGTCCCGGCTGTCCGGAAGGTGATGGCTCACCTGGGGCAGCGGGGTGAAGTCCCGCTCTCCTGACCCGCCCGTACGCCGTTCGCGCCACCGTGCGCCCCAGCGGACGGTACTGCCCCCTGGATATCGGGTATGTGCCCCTTAACCCCATGAAACCGGACATGGGCGGGGTGAGTTCCGGGCCCGGGAAGTGATCGGCGTGATCGACACCGAAGGCGACTGCGCCGAGTGGACCTTCCCCGCGGAACCGGGCGCCGTCAGAAACGCCCGCGCGGCGGTCCGCGGCCAGCTCCACAGCTGGCGCCTGGACGTCCTCGGAGATCTGACGGCCCTGCTGGTCAGCGAGCTGGTCACCAACTCCCTGCGGCACGCCACCGGCCCCATCGGCGTCCGTCTCGTCCGCTCGCCGGCCCTGCCCGCCGTCCTGCTGGTGGAGGTCTCCGACCCCCTCCCCGACCCGCCCCGCGAACGGATCGCCCGCCCCGAGGACGAGAGCGGCCGTGGCCTGCAACTGGTCGCCCTGTCCTCCCGCCGCTGGGGCACCAGACCCGGCGCGGCGGGCAAGACGGTGTGGTTCGAACTCGCGGTGCCGCACTAGGGGGTGTTTTGAGAGTCCAGTGCGGTGCCCGCGGTGTTCGGTGCGTGGCCTCGGCGTGCCGGACGCTGTACGCGACCCGTCCCCCTGTCGACCCACTGGATCCGGCCACGGAAGTCGTTCGACGGGTGTGATTCGAGGACGTGCCCGCTGGTTAGAAGACTGGAAGTGTTCTCACGGCCGGGACCGAAAACCACCGGGACCGTGCTGTGATCGTGAACACCGTGTTGTGCGGCGCCGTAGTGCTGGATACTGCGGGCAGCCGCCCCCGGTGACCGGTACCGGACGCGGTGAGCTGGAGGGGACGGTTCGCGTGAGCGAGATACCAGCGAAGGCCACGGAGTCCGAGGACCCGTCGGACGGCGCGAGGACGGAGGCCGCGGCGGCTGCCGCGGCGGACGGCCCGGGCCGGGCGACGGGTGGCGCGGGGCTGTCCTCCTTCGACGGGACACCGCCCGGTGACGCCATGTGGCAGAGCAGCCCGCCCGGCTCCATCTACGACTACATCAAGGTCGCCTCCTTCTCCATCGGTCCCGACGGCCTGGTGGACCAGTGGAGTCTGCGCGCCGAGCAGCTCTTCGGCATCGGCGCCGAGCGGGCCGTCGGCATGGATCCCATCGAGGCGTTCATCGACCCCGACCTGCGCGCGCAGGGCCAGCGGAAGATGGCCGAGATCCTCGACGGGCGGGAGTGGACCGGCGTCGTGCCGTTCCGGGTGCCCGAGACCGCCGAGGACGACGCCGGACGGCAGGGACTCGCCGAGGTGTACGTCATGCCGACGCAGACCGAGGACGCCCGCAGGGGCGCCGTCTGCATCGTCGTCGACGTGCGCACGCTGCGCAGCATCGAGACCGACCTGGCCGCCTCGCAGTCGATTTTCGGTCAATCTCCGTTCGGCTTCCTGCTGATCGACCCCGATCTGCGGGTCCGGCGCGCCAACCAGCGGTTCGCCTCCCTGTTCGGCGGCACACCCGACGACCACCGCGGCAAGGGCGTCCACGACTATCTGCCCCGCTCCGAGGCCGAGCGGGTCGCCGCGACCCTGCGCCGGGTCCTGGAGACCGGCGACTCCATCACGGACATGCACGTCACGGGCTTCCTGCCGGGCTCCGACGAGCGCCGGCACTGGTCCATCAACCTCTACCGGGTACACAGCGGTTCCGGCCGCCCCATCGGCATCGCCTGGCTCGGAACCGACATCACCGCCCGCCGCGCCGCGGCCCGGGAAGCGGCCGCCGCACGGCGCAATCTCGCCCTCCTGAACGAGGCGGGCGCCCGTATCGGCAACTCCCTCGACCTGGAGACCACGGCCCGCGAACTCCTCGACGTGGTCGTGCCCGGCTTCTGCGACCTCGCCACGGTCGACCTCTACCAGGGCCTGCTGGCCGGCGACGAGACCCCGCCCGGGCTCGCCGACGGCAGCGCGGCGCTGCGCCGGGTCGCCTTCGCCAGCGCGGTCTCCGACGCCCCGTTCGTCGGCGGGGGCGCGCCCGTCGAACTGGGCGCCGTCCACCACTACCCCTTCAACTCGCCCTGCGCCGACGCCCTGCGCACCGCCCGCACCCAGCTGGTGCCCGCCGAGGACGGCAGCGTCGTGCAGTCCACGCTGGCCGTGCCGATGGTCGCCCACGACACGGTCGTGGGAATGGCCCAGTTCGCCCGGACGAAGGGCAGCGAGCCGTTCGGGGACCGGGACCGGGATCTGGCGGTCGAGCTCGCGGCGCGGGCCGCCGTCTGTATCGACAACGCCCGCCTGTACCGGCGTGAGCACGAGCGGGCGCTGATGCTGCAACGCTCGCTGCTCCCGCCGGGCGACCCGGTCGCCTCCGGCCTCGACATCGCCTGCCGCTATCTGCCGGGCAACTCCTCCGCCGACCGGCCGAGCGAGGTCGGCGGCGACTGGTTCGACGTGATCGAACTGCCGGGGCACCGCACGGCGTTGGTCGTCGGCGACGTCATGGGCCGCGGGCTGCGGGCGGCCGTGGCGATGGGCGAACTCCGTTCCGCGGTGCGGACGCTGGCGCTGCTCGACCTCGAACCGGCCGAGGTGCTCTCCGCGTTGGACGAGATCGCCCGTGGTCTGGGCGCCCCGGGCGGCGTCCAGCAGGCCACGCGGGCCGCGCGCCGGCCCCGCGAGGCGGACCTGTCCGAGGTGTACCTCGCGACCTGCGTGTACGCCGTCTACGACTCCGTCACCCGCCGCTGCACCTTCGCCAACGCGGGCCACCTTCCGCCGGTCCTGGTCGAACCGGGCGAGGACGCGCTGATGCTGGACGTGCCGCCGGGCATGCCGCTGGGCGTCGGCGGGGAGCCCTTCGAGGAGGTGGAGGTCGAACTGCCCGAGGGCGCGCTGCTCGCGCTCTACACGGATGGACTGGTCGAGTCCCGCGACCATCCGCTGGACGAGGGACTGCAGGCCTTCGTCGGTGCGCTCACCGACCCCAGCCGGCCGCTGGAGGACGTCTGCGACCACGTCCTGAACACGCTCGACACCCACCACGGCGAGGACGACATCGCGCTGCTGATGGCCCGGGTGCAGGGGCTGCCGACGGACTCCGTCGGCGACTGGACGCTGCCGCGGGAGCCGCGGAGTGTGGGCCGGGCCCGGGAGTACGCCCGGGGGCAGTTGCTGTCGTGGGACCTGGAGCCCCTGGTCGACACGACGGAACTGCTGGTCAGCGAGCTGGTCACGAACGCGCTGCGGTACGGCGAGGGCGAGATCAGACTCCGCCTGCTGCTGGACCGCACCCTGGTGTGCGAGGTCTGGGACTCCGGTCTGGTCCAGCCGCGTCGGCGCCGGGCCCGTGACACGGACGAGGGCGGCCGCGGTCTGCAACTGGTCGGGCTGCTCAGCGCGGCGTGGGGCTCTCGCCGCACGCCGCGCGGCAAGACCGTGTGGTTCGAACTCCCGCTGCCGGACGGCGAGACGGGGCTGACCGATCCGGCGGAGGCGTTGCTGAGCCTGTTCTGAGGGCGCGGCACTAGGAGCCGTCGCCGTGGACGTCCCGCCCGGCCAGCTCCCACGCCTCGTGGGCCAGGGGACCGGCCGTCCACGGCTCCGTCAGCAGCAGGCGCCGCGCTTCCGCGAGCCGGATGCGCGCGGCGCTGCCCACGGTCTCCCGGTGCGTGGTGACGAAGGTGTCCGCCCCGGACACGGTGCTGTCCGCCACCAGCCGGGCGGCGGCCGACAGCACGCCCTGGCGGCCCACCCCCACGCGCGCGGTCGCCCCCACCACGCGACGGAGGGCGTCCAACGGGTCGTACGGCCCGGCTGTCAGCTCCTGTCGTACGGCGGCCAGGACGCGGTCGGCGTCGGCGCGCCCCGTCACCCCCGAGAGTTCCGCCTCCGCGCCGGTCAGGGCGGCCGGGAGCAGGGACTCGGCCGACGCCAGGTCGGCGGCGAGGCGGTCCACGGCGCCGAGGAGAGCGGTGGCCCGGGCTATGGACGTCTCGGCGGCGCGCAGATGACGCACCGCGCTCTCCTCCTCCGCCAGGTCGGTGGACTGCCGGGCTTGGTTGAGGTCGCCGGTGGCGAGCACCAACTGGTCCTTGGCCTGCTCGACGTACCCGGCGACCGAGCCGGTCGCCGTCGGCCCGTACCGCTCCCCGAGCTCGGCCACGGTCGCCTCCGCGCCTCCCGCCCGGGCCGCCAGTTCCCGGAAGCGGTGCTCGGCGGCCTCCAGCGCCTCCCGTCCGGCGCCCGCCCCGAACCCCTCCAGCCGCCGCTTCGCCTCCTCGCACCGGCCGACGATCCCCGCGAGCGCGTGCCGGCGCGACGGCTCGTCCTCCGGTATCCCGTCCTCGTACTGCTGCCGTATCCGGAAGGCGGCCGCCAGCTCGGCCTCGGCCTCCTCCAGTGACCGGGCGTGGCTCGCCTCCCGGGTGAACCCGAGTTCCTCGCGGCGAGCGCGCACCCGGTCGTCGGCCTCGATCAGCAGGGCCCGTGCCCGCTCGTCCAGCACGGCGAGCGGCGACGCCGGCACGGGTGCGGGGACGGCGGTGCTCGCCGGTGTCGTCGGCGTCCGGGCCCGGCGGCTCCGTCGCGCATAGCCGTACCCGGAGAGGAGGAGCACGGCGACCACGGCGACCAGAGGCAGCACCAGGTCGGCGGTGGACGTCTCGTCCCGAACGGAGGCGGTGTCCGGCACGACCATCCCCGGCAGCAGCAGCCACACCACCCCGGCCAGCGCCCCCACCAGGGTGTGCGTCACCCGCGCGCGCAGCTGAACGGCGCCCCGCCGCGGCCGGCCCCGGATCAAGGATGGCATCACATTTCGGAGCGTATGGGTGCTGACGGGGTGACGCGAGCGGGGTGCGCCGACGGGACGGAAGGGCCGAGCGAGATGGCATTGCTCGGCAAGGGCGGCGCGGCTCTGGGTGACTGGGCGCTCTCCCGCGAGCAGGGAGCCCGGACCACGGTTCGCACCTCGGACCCCGACGAGCTGGAAAAGCTCCTGGTCGGGTCCGCGGTCAAGGTCGAAGAGGTGTAGCCCCTTCTACGACGGACGCCTCCTGATCTTCGAGCCCAGCCACACCAGTGGGTCGTACTTGCGGTCGACGGCTCGTTCCTTCAGGGGGATCAGGGCGTTGTCGGTGATCTTGATGCCCTCGGGGCAGACCTCCGTGCAGCACTTGGTGATGTTGCAGTAGCCGAGGCCGTGTTCGTCCTGGGCGGTCTTCTTGCGGTCCAGGCCGGTGCCGGCGGCCGCGTCCAGGGGGTGCATGTCCAGTTCGGCGACGCGCATCAGGAAGCGCGGGCCGGCGAACGCCGTCTTGTTCTCCTCGTGGTCGCGCACCACATGGCAGGTGTCCTGGCACAGGAAGCACTCGATGCACTTGCGGAACTCCTGCGAGCGGTCCACGTCCTCCTGCATCATGCGGTACTCGCCGGGACCGAGGCCGGCGGGCGGCACGAAGGCCGGGACCTCGCGTGCCTTCTGGTAGTTGAAGCCCACGTCCGTGACGAGGTCACGGACCACCGGGAAGGCCCGCAGCGGGGTGACGGTGATCGTCTCCTCGCGGGTGAAGACCGACATGCGCGTCATGCACATCAGGCGCGGTCGCCCGTTGATCTCCGCGGAACACGAACCGCACTTGCCCGCCTTGCAGTTCCAGCGGACGGCGAGGTCGGGGGCCTGGGTGGCCTGCAGGCGGTGGATGATGTCGAGCACCACCTCGCCGTCGTTGACCTCGACCTGGAAGTCCTCCAGACCGCCGCCCTTGACGTCGCCCCGCCACACCTTGAAGCGGGCCTCGTAGCTGCTCACTCGTACAGCTCCTCTTCGGCGAGGTACTTGACCAGCTCTTCCTTGTCGAAGAGGGCGAGCAGGTCGGCGCGGATGGGTTCGGTTCTCTCGCGGGTGAGGGCGATCTGACCGCGGACCGGGTCCGTCGCCGCCAGTCCACCCGTGGGGTCGGTGAGCGCGCACAGCAGGTTGACGTTGCGCCACTTGCGGTCCATCGCCCCGAAGTCCTCCCGGGTGTGGCCGCCGCGCGACTCGGTGCGCTCCAGCGCCGCCCGGGCCACGCACTCGCTGACCAGCAGCATGTTGCGCAGGTCGAGGGCGAGGTGCCAGCCGGGATTGAACTGCCGGTGCCCCTCGACGCCGGCCCGCCGGGCCCGTACCCGCAGATCCGCCAGCTTCTCGAGGGCCTGTTCCATCTCGCCCTCGCGGCGGATGATGCCGACCAGGTCGTTCATGGTCTGCTGGAGTTCCTGGTGCAGGGTGTACGGGTTCTCCGGCGGGCGTCCGTCGTCCTCGCCGGGGGCCGGGCCCTCCGCGGAGAAGGGCCGCAGGGCCTCGGCGGCGGCCGCGTCGACCTGGGTGTCGTCCACCGCCGGGCGGCCCTGCGCGAGCCCCGTGGCGTACTCGGCCGCGTGCCAGCCCGCCCGGCGTCCGAAGACCAGCAGGTCGGAGAGGGAGTTCCCGCCGAGGCGGTTGGAGCCGTGCATGCCGCCCGCGACCTCGCCGGCCGCGAACAGGCCCGGCACCCCGCGCGCCGCCGCAGTGTCGGAGTCGACGGCGATGCCGCCCATCACGTAGTGGCAGGTCGGCCCGACCTCCATCGCCTCCGCCGTGATGTCCACGTCCGCCAGTTCCTTGAACTGGTGGTACATGGAGGGCAGCCGGCGCCGGATGACCTCGGCCGGCATCCGCGTCGACACGTCCAGGAACACGCCGCCGTGCGGGGAGCCGCGGCCCGCCTTGACCTCGGAGTTGATCGCGCGGGCGACCTCGTCGCGGGGGAGCAGCTCGGGGGGACGCCGGTTGTTGTCCGGGTCCTCGTACCAGCGGTCGCCCTCCTCCTCCGACTCGGCGTACTTCTCCTTGAAGACGTCGGGGACGTAGTCGAACATGAACCGCTTGCCCTCGGAGTTCCTGAGCACCCCGCCGTCACCGCGGACCGACTCGGTGACGAGGATGCCCTTCACCGACGGCGGCCAGACCATGCCCGTCGGGTGGAACTGCACGAACTCCATGTTGAGCAGGGGCGCCCCGGCGAGCAGCGCCAGCGCGTGCCCGTCGCCCGTGTACTCCCACGAGTTCGAGGTGACCTTGAAGGACTTGCCGATGCCACCGGTGGCGATGACCACGGCGGGCGCCTCCAGGACGAAGAAACGGCCGGTCTCCCGCTCGTAGGCGAAGACCCCGGACACCCGGCTGCCGTCCTTGAGGATCCGGGTGACCGTGCACTCCTGGAAGACCTTCAGGCGGGACTCGTAGTCGCCCGTCTCGCGGTGGTCCTCCTGCTGCAGGGAGACGATCTTCTGCTGGAGGGTGCGGATGAGTTCGAGGCCCGTGCGGTCGCCGACGTGCGCCAGGCGCGGGTACTCGTGGCCGCCGAAGTTGCGCTGGGAGATCTTCCCTTCCTTCGTGCGGTCGAAGAGGGCGCCCCAGGTCTCCAGCTCCCAGACCCGGTCCGGGGCCTCCTGGGCGTGCAGCTCGGCCATCCGCCACTGGTTGAGGAACTTTCCGCCGCGCATGGTGTCGCGGAAGTGGACCTGCCAGTTGTCGTGCGCGTTGACGTTGGCCATGGCCGCCGCGATGCC
This sequence comes from Streptomyces sp. NPDC101152, assembly GCF_044768275.1. NCBI lineage: Bacteria > Bacillati > Actinomycetota > Actinomycetes > Kitasatosporales > Streptomycetaceae > Streptomyces > Streptomyces sp. NPDC101152. The sequence continues at coordinate 155,132 of NZ_JBIWPO010000001.1, forward strand.
GCCCTCGGCCATCACGGTGTGCGCCTTGCCGAACAGCGACTTGCAGATGACTGCCGTACGGGCGCCACGCTCGCGCGCCTCGATGGCGGCCCGGAGGCCCGCGCCCCCGGCGCCGACCACGACGACGTCCCACTCCTGGCGGTCGACCACGGACATCAGTTAGGCCCCACTCATCTCAGTCAGAAGAAGCGCGGATCGTCGAAGACACCGGACGCGACCAGGTAGACGTAGAAGTCGGCGAGCGCCACGCTCACCAACGACGCCCAGGCCAGCAGCATGTGCCGGGCGTTGAGCTTCCCGACGAACTGCCATGCCTTGTATCGCACGGGGTGTTGGGAGAAGTGCTTGAGCTTGCCGCCGACGATGTGCCGGCAGGAGTGGCAGGAGATCGTGTAGGCCCAGATCAGCACGATGTTGACCAGGAAGACGAGGGTGCCGAGGCCCATGTGACCCCAGTTCTCGTGCGTGTCGCGGAAGGCCAGCACCGTGTCGTAGGTCAGCGTGCCCGCGACCAGGATCGCCGCGTAGAAGAAGTACCGGTGGATGTTCTGCAGGATCAGCGGGAAGCGGGTCTCACCGGTGTACTTCTTGTGCGGCTCGGCCACCGCGCAGGCCGGCGGGGACGCCCAGAAGCCCCGGTAGTAGGCCTTGCGGTAGTAGTAGCAGGTCAGGCGGAAGCCGAGCGGGAAGATCAGGATGATGATCGCCGGGGAGATGCCCCACCAGCTGCCGAAGAGGTCGGCGTTGGGGCCGGACGGCATGGTCTTGCAGTTCTGCGCCAGACACGGCGAGTAGAACGGGGAGACGTACGGCGCCGCGTAGTAGTCCGCGTTCGCGAAGGCCCGCCAGGTCGAGTACACGACGAAGGCCAGCAGGCCGGCCGCGGTGGCGGCGGGGGCCAGCCACCAGCGGTCGGTCCGCAGATGCGGGGCGTCGATCGCGGCGCGCGTCCCTGCTCTGACGCCGCCGCTGTTCAGATGGGGTTCCGTACCAGTGGCCAAGGGGTGACTCCGGTCGGTGTCGAAGGCGCTCAGCGGTGTTCGGGGCCGTGGTGCGCGCCGAGTCCCTCGTCGTCGCAGTCCGTCCACTGAGAGTCGTCGTACGGCTTGTCGGGGATGGTGACGAGTTCTGGTTTGCGGGGCGCGGCCTTGAGCGAGGCGGCCGCGCGCAGGAGCTGGACGCTCTCCCGCAGGTGGTCGGCGTCGGCGCGGACGCGCCGCATGTCGAGCCCACCACTGCCGAGCTGCTGTTCCAGGCGGCCCACCGACCGGGACAGGTCGTCGAGGCAGCGCTGGACTGACGTCAGGTCGTCTTGCACGGACATGACGTGACCTCACTTCCATCGGCCGTCAGGCCTCGGGTGGCAACGTTCATGCGCCTGCGAGTGTTGCGCGTCACACCTGCCGCTGGGAAGGGATGTGCAGCGATTGGCGGATTGCACACCTCCCGTGCACGCCCGCAGGCGCTATTTGTGCGCCGGGGGCGCACGCCGCGATCGCGGCCGGCTACGACTCCTCGTCTGTCAGTCTGGCTCCGGCCGGACCGCGCGGCAACCGAGGCGGCCCCGCCCTCAGCCCGCCCGGCGCGTTGCGCCGCACGGGTGGGCTTCCGCGCTCCCGCCGACGTGTCGCGCCGGGCGGGCACGCCCTCTCCCCTTCAGTGGGGCCGTCCATCTGATCAACTCCATATACCGCCAAACGTGATCAGACCCTGACCCATGTCACCGGCGGAAGCGGCTCCCGGAGGTAGCAGAGATGTCCCACGACGGCGTCAACCTGCGCGCGGTCATGCGTTCGGTCGCCTTCCTCACCGCGGGTGTGCTCGCGGTGCCCCTGATCGCGGGGTGCGGGTCCGACGACCCGGCGGGCAAGCCGCTCGCCCAGTTGGACATCGCTCCGGCGGGGCGTGCCGCGATCGCCGACGGGGGCACCCTCCGGTGGGCCGTGGACGACGTGCCCGAGACGCTGAACACCTTCCAGTCGGACGCCGACGCGACCACCACCCGCATCGCGCAGGCCGTCCTGCCGGCCATGTACCGGCTGGACGCCGCGGGGCGGCCGGTGCGCGACGCCGACTACCTGGAGTCCGCCAAGGTGGTCACCACCGAGCCGAAGCAGGTCGTGGTCTACCGGCTGAGCCAGCAGGCCGTCTGGAGCGACGGCCGGGAGATCGGCGCCGCCGACTTCGCCGCCCAGTGGCGCGCCCTGTCCGGCAAGGACGGCTCCTACTGGACCGCCCGCAACGCCGGCTACGACCGGATCGAGAAGGTGGAGCGCGGCGCCAACGACCTCGAGGTCAAGGTCACCTTCGCCCGGCCCTACGCCGACTGGAAGTCGCTGTTCTCCCCGCTGTACCCGAAGGACGTCATGGGCACGCCGGACGCCTTCAACGACGGCGCCCGCCGCACGCTCAAGACCACCGCCGGGCCCTTCACCGTCCGGCAGGTCGACAAGAAGGACGACCAGGTCACCCTCGTCCGCAACGCCCGCTGGTGGGGCCGCCCCGCCAAGCTGTCCGAGATCGACCTGACGGCCGTACCGCGCGACAAGCGCGCCGCCGCGCTGGCCGCCGGGAAGATCGACCTGGCCGAGATCGACCCCCAGGACGCCCAGCACATCGACGTGGCCGCCCGCGCCAAGAGCACCGGCACCCCGCTGATGGGCCCCGGCGGCGGGCGCACCGCGGCCAGGAAGCCGAGCACCCGGTACCAGAAGCAGCAGGACGCCCTGCGTGGCTTCGAGGTCCGCAAGTCGCTGGAACCCGCCTACACCCAGCTCGCCCTCAACGGCTCCTCGGGCCCCCTCGCCGACGAACGCGTGCGCCGTGCCGTGGCCCGCGCCCTGGACCGGGCGGCCCTCGCCCGCTCCGTCCTCGGGCCGCTCGGTCTGCCCGCCGTACCGCTCGGCAGCCACCTCGCGCTGTCCGGGCAGGCCGCCTACGCCGACAACAGCGGCGCGCTCGGCGGTCAGGACACCGGACAGGCGCAGGCGCTGCTCTCGGACGCCGGGTGGGTGCCGGGCGGACCGCTCAAGGAGCAGAAGAAGGACGGCAGCAAGGCCGCCGGGGCCAAGGGCCGGGGGACCGGCGCCTCCGACGGCGGCGGTGACGGGACGCACATCGTCGGCCAGGACGACAAGGTCGACGACAAGTCCGACGGCAAGGGCGACCAGAAGCACGGCGGCGAGGACGGCGCCAAGCACCTCGCCGGCGGCAAGCAGTACGGCGACGCGCAGCTCAAGCAGGGCGGTGCGGCGGGGGCGTACGCGCCGAAGGGCACGGCGGCCCCGGCCCGGGCCTCGTCCGGGGTGCTCGCCAAGGACGGCAAGCCGCTGGAGCTCCGTTTCGTGATCCCCTCCGGTCCCGGTTCGGAGACTTTGCGCACACTCGCGGACCGGATCAGCGCGATGCTGGCGAAGGTCGGCATCCGTACGGACATCACCAAGGTGCCCGACGACAGCTACTTCAAGGACCACGTCGCGTCCGGGGAGTACGACCTCGCGCTGTACTCCTGGCCCGCCTCCGCGTTCCCCGCCACCGACGCGCGGCCCATCTACGCCAAGCCGGTGCCGGCCGCTGACGGCTCGCTGAACGTCGAGCAGAACTACACGCGGGTCGGCACCGACCAGGTGGACCAGCTCTTCGACCAGGCCGCATCCACGCTGGACGACGGCCGGCGGCACGAGCTGCTGCGCAAGGCGGACTCGCGGATCTGGGCGGCGGCCGGCTCCATTCCGCTCTACCAGCGGCCTCAGTTGGTGGCCGCGCGGAAGACCGTGGTGAACGCCGGTGCGTTCGGCTTCCGGACGCCCGTCTTCGAGGACATGGGCTTCCTGAAGAAGGGCGCGAAGGCCTCCGCCAGTCCGTCGGCGAACTGAGCCCGGCGAGCCCCTGCCCGGGACGGCACGTACCATGGGGTGAGGCCGTGGCGTGTCCAGCCCGGCAGGGTCCGCGTAACACAGATGTACGCGTCGGCCTTCCTCACACTCCAGGAGTACGCCTTCATGGCCACGCGCCACGACATCCGCAACGTCGCCATCGTCGCCCACGTCGACCACGGCAAGACGACCCTCGTCGACGCCATGCTGAAGCAGGCCGGTGCCTTCGCAGCGCACGCCGCCGAGTCGCTCGACGACCGCATGATGGACTCGAACGACCTGGAGCGTGAGAAGGGCATCACGATCCTGGCCAAGAACACGGCCGTGAAGTACCACCCGAAGGATGGCGGCGACGTCATCACCATCAACATCATCGACACTCCGGGCCACGCCGACTTCGGTGGCGAGGTCGAGCGCGGTCTGTCGATGGTGGACGCGGTGGTCCTGCTGGTGGACGCCTCCGAGGGCCCGCTGCCGCAGACCCGGTTCGTGCTGCGCAAGGCACTCCAGCAGCGCCTGCCGGTCATCCTCTGCATCAACAAGACCGACCGCCCGGACTCACGGATCGACGAGGTCGTCAACGAGACCTACGACCTCTTCCTGGACCTGGACGCGGACGAGGAGCAGATCGAGTTCCCCATCGTCTACGCGTGCGCGCGTGACGGCGTGGCCTCGCTGACCAAGCCCGCGGACGGCACCGTCCCGCAGGACAGCAACAGCCTGGAGCCCTTCTTCTCCACGATCCTGTCGCACGTCCCGGCCCCCCAGTACGACGAGGAGGGGCCGCTCCAGGCGCACGTCACCAACCTGGACGCCGACAACTTCCTTGGCCGTATCGCGCTGCTCCGCGTCGAGCAGGGCGAGCTGCGCAAGGGCCAGACCGTCACCTGGATCAAGCGTGACGGCACGATGTCCAACGTCCGCATCACAGAGCTGCTGATGACCGAGGCGCTCACCCGCAAGCCCGCCGAGAAGGCCGGCCCGGGTGACATCTGTGCCGTCGCCGGTATCTCGGACATCATGATCGGCGAGACCCTGGCCGACCCGGAGAACCCGATCCCGCTGCCGCTGATCACGGTCGACGAGCCGGCGATCTCGATGACCATCGGTACGAACACCTCGCCGCTGGTCGGCCGCGGCGGCACCGGCAAGGGCGCCGACAACAAGGCCGCGGTCAAGGACCGCAAGGTGACCGCCCGTCAGGTCAAGGACCGTCTCGACCGCGAGCTGATCGGTAACGTCTCCCTGCGCGTGCTCGACACCGAGCGTCCGGACGCCTGGGAGGTCCAGGGCCGCGGTGAGCTGGCGCTCGCCATCCTGGTCGAGCAGATGCGCCGCGAGGGCTTCGAGCTGACCATCGGCAAGCCGCAGGTCGTCACCAAGGACGTCGACGGCAAGGTCTACGAGCCGGTCGAGCGCATGACGATCGACGTGCCCGAGGAGCACATGGGCGCCGTCACGCAGCTCATGGGCGTCCGCAAGGGCCGGATGGACAACATGTCCAACCACGGCTCGGGTTGGGTCCGCATGGAGTTCGTGGTGCCCTCCCGTGGCCTGATCGGCTTCCGGACGGAGTTCCTGACGCAGACCCGGGGCACGGGCATCGGACACTCCATCCACGAGGGCCACGAGCCCTGGTTCGGCCAGCTCCAGACTCGCAACAACGGTTCGCTGGTCGCCGACCGCGCCGGCGCCGTCACGGCGTTCGCGATGACGAACCTTCAGGAGCGCGGCGTGCTCTTCGTGGACCCGGGCACCGAGGTGTACGAGGGCATGATCGTCGGCGAGAACTCGCGCTCCGACGACATGGACGTCAACATCACCAAGGAGAAGAAGCTCACGAACATGCGGTCGTCCTCGGCCGACACGTTCGAGGCGATCGTCCCGCCGCGCAAGCTCTCGCTGGAGCAGTCGCTGGAGTTCTGCCGGGACGACGAGTGCGTGGAGGTCACCCCGGAGGCCGTTCGCATTCGCAAGGTGAACCTGGACGCCCGCGAGCGCGCCCGCGCCGCGAGCCGCGCCAAGCACGGCTGACAGCCGGCCGGCGGCGAACCACCCGGGCCCGGGCGTCCCCATCTTCGGGACGCCCGGGCCTTTCGCAACTCATTTTTCCGTGGCCGGTGTCCGAAATACGGAACCACCAGACCGATAGCCATGTAACACGTCCGTTTCGTGGCCATCTTGTCCCGAACGGTTTGTCCAGTTTTTGGAAGATGCACGCGTCAGCTGTGACCGAATTGAGATTTGAAGACTGTGGTCGGCCCCTGGCTCATGGCAGATAGTTAGCCGCGTAGCGCTCGGGCCAACGGGTCTCGCGCCGTGGGGACGGCGCCGACTCTCGAGCACCAGGGGGTGTCTGAGTCTCTGTCAGGGGTGACGGGGAACGGACATGTGCCCCCTTCTGTCGGTGAACACGTGGAGTCATGAGGAGGAGCCCCATGTGCGGTGTCACGAACACCAGGTGGGTCACGCCGTCCGTCGCGGGCAACTGCCCTCCCGGGTGTGGCGGTTCACTCTGAGGATTTTGCAAGCCGTTTAGCGCTGGCTTACGCCTACGCGCGTCCGGCTGCGGGTTTCCCGCCATCCTCGGGTGGCTCCCGACACTTCTTCATGATCCGGTCCGCGATCGCGCGACACCCGCGCGGCTCGCCGGCGCGGCACACCCACACCTGTGAAATGGACCAACTGTGACCAGTCCTATCGACGTTGACGGCGGCGGTACGTCGGTCGTCGTCGACGGCGCCCCCCAGCCTCCGAAGGAGGCCGAGGCGGCCAAGCTCGAGGGCCGCTCGCCCGGCCAGCTGATGTGGATCCGCTTCAAGCGCGACCGCACCGGCGTCCTCTCGGCGTTCGTCGTGCTCTTCTTCTTCGTCATCGCGGCCGCCGCGCCGCTGATCGCGAAGGTGTACGGCAAGAACCCGTACACGATCTACGCCGACACCCGCCCGGAGCTGTTCGACAGCCAGGGTGTGCCGGTGCAGCCCAACGGCGGCATCAGCGGCGAGTTCTGGTTCGGGCTCGAACCCGGCAACGGCTACGACGTGTTCACCAAGCTGATCTACGGGATCCGCACCTCGCTGATGATCTCCCTCGCGGTGACGGTCGCCACGGTGGTGACGGGCATCCTGCTGGGCATCGCGGCCGGCTACCTCGGCGGCAAGGCCGACTACTGGATCGGCCGGGTCATCGACTTCCTGCTGGCCTTCCCCTCCCAGCTGTTCTTCATCGCCAGCATGCCGGTGGTGGTGTCCCTCTTCGTCAGCCCGCGCAACGAGACACCGACCTACGTGCGCGTGGTCGCGCTCATCCTGGTCCAGTGGTTCCTCGGCTGGATGAGCCTCGCCCGCATCCTGCGCGGCACCACGCTCGCCCTGCGCGAGAGGGAGTTCATCGAGGCGGCGAAGGTCAGCGGGGCCTCTTCCTGGCGCATCATCCGCCGGGAGATCCTGCCGAACGTGGTCACACCGATCCTGGTGCAGGCGACGTACATGCTGCCGAGCTTCGTGACCATCGAGGCGGGACTCTCCTACCTCGGTGTCGGCATCGTCGAACCGACCCCCGACTGGGGCCAGATGTTCGCCAAGGCCTCGAGCGAACTGGTCCTGCAGAACGACATCACCTACATGATCTTCCCCGGCGTCTCGATGGTCATCTTCGTCGTCGCGTTCAACCTGCTCGGGGACTCGGTCAGGGACGCCTTCGATCCCAGGGCGGCGCGCTGACCGTCAGTTCGAGGGCGTCCCTGCCCCGGATACCGCACAGCCATTCGTATATGCACCGGCGACACACAGATGGGTGGAAACTTCAGTGATGAGTAGGGGCGGACGCCACACTTACGCCGCTTTGTCCGTAGTTGCGGCGGGAGCACTCGTGCTCACCGGTTGCAGCAAGGGCGGCAGCAGCTCCGGCGACAACTCGAGCAAGGACCAGCAGAACGCCAAGCGGCAGCAGGCGTCCATCAAGTTCGGCAACGCCGCGGACTCGCAGGGTCCGGCCGCCGCCGTACCGGGCGCCAAGAGCGGCGGCACCATGGAGGTGCTGCAGCGCGACTCCTACGCCCACCTCGACCCGGGGCAGATCTACGTCTCCGACGAGGGCTCGCTGGCGACCCTGATCCACAGAGGACTCACCGGCTACAAGTCCACCAGCAACGACGGCAGCAAGCACGAGGTCGTCGGCGACCTGGCCACCGACTCCGGTACCACCACGGACGGCGGCAAGACCTGGAAGTACACCCTCAAGGACGGCATCAAGTTCGAGGACGGGACGCCGATCACGTCGGCCGACTTCCGGCAGACCTTCGAGCGCCTGTTCGCGCCGTTCATCAACCAGGGCCCGGCCTACATCCAGCAGTGGATGGCCAACACCTCGAGCGCCTCCGACTACCGCAAGCTGCTGCCGGACGGTCCGTACAAGGGCAAGCACCTGCCCGACAGCGTCCTCGAGACGCCCGACGCGAAGACCATCATCTTCCACTTCCAGAAGCCCCGCCCCGACCTGCCGTACGCCCTCGCCATGGCGGGCTACGCGGTGGTGTCCAAGAAGGGCGACACCCAGCAGAAGTACGACAAGGCCCCGATCGCGAGCGGCCCGTACAAGATCCAGTCGTTCAAGTCCGGCAAGTCGATGGTGCTGGTCAAGAACACCAACTGGGACCCGAAGACGGACCCGATCCGCAACCAGTACGTGGACCAGTTCAACTTCACCTTCAACGTCCAGTACGAGAACTCCACCAAGGCGCTCCTCGCGGACACCGGTGCCGACCAGACCGGCGTCAGCTTCAACAACTCGGTGGACGCGGGCAACATCAACGCGGTCCTCGGCGGCAACGCGGCCATCAAGGCCCGTACGGTCGCGGGCTACCAGCCGTTCGTCGGCCAGATCAACATCAACATGTCCCACGCGCCGCTGCAGGACAAGACGGTTCGTCAGGCCATCGCCTACGCCCTGCCGATCACGCCGATCATCCGCGCCTTCGGCGGTGCCTCGGCCGCCGAGGTCGCCGGCGGCTTCATCAGCCCGACCGTCAGCGGCTACGACGCCAGCTTCGACCCGTGGGGCAAGAAGAAGAACCCCGGTGGTGACGCGGCCAAGGCCAAGGCGCTGCTGAAGAAGGCCGGCAAGCTCGGCCTGAAGCTGACCTACGGCTACCAGAACACGCCCGAGGGCCAGCAGTACTCCACGGCCATCGCCGCGGCCCTGAAGAACGCCGGCTTCAACGTGCAGCGCCAGGACATCCCGGCCGAGACGTACTACGACCAGGTCGGCAAGGTCAACAACAACTACGACATCTACGCCTCCGCCTGGGGCGCCGACTGGCCGTCCGCCTCGACCGTGATCCCGCCGGTGTTCGACGGCCGCACGATCGCCGACGGTGCGCCGAACTACTCGCACGTCAACGACCCGAAGGTGAACGCGGACATCGACGCCGCGAACAAGATCTCCGACCCGGTCAAGTCGGCCGCCGCGTGGGAGAAGATCGACCAGTACCTGGCCAAGGACGTCATCAACGCCGTCCCGACCATCTACTACAAGCAGGTCCAGATCTCCGGCTCCAAGGTCGGCGGCCTGGTCTACGACGACGTCCTCGGCGGAATCGACCCGCGTCGTCTCTTCCTCAAGTAACCCCCCTGTCCGACCGGTACCCGGTGCGCCCGCCTCGCGCGGTGGCCGCACCGGGTACCGCCCGGCCCGCTGACGTCAGAGAGCTGCCCCTGTCATGCTGCGCTTCCTCGTCCGCCGGACCCTCGGTGCCGTTGTCATCCTCTTCCTGTTGAGCATCGTGACGTTCTTGCTGTTCTTCGGGATGCCTCGTGATCCGGCGCTGCTGATGTGCGGCAAGACCTGCAACCCGACCAGTCTCGCGAACATCCACCATGTGCTCGGCCTGGACAAGTCGATCCCCGAGCAGTACGGGATCTTCCTGAAGAACCTTGTCCTCGGCAGCAACCAGTTCGCGCAGGGCCCCTGCCCGGCCCCCTGCTTCGGGTACTCGTACCACACCAACGACCCGGTCTGGTCGACGATGATGGACCGCCTGCCCACCACCGTCTCGCTCACCCTGGGTTCAGCGGTGATCTTCCTGTTCGTGGGTCTGGGCACCGGCATGCTCTCCGCCTGGCGGCGGGGGACACTGCTCGACAAGTCGGTCACCGCGGGGTCGATGGTGGTCGGTTCGCTGCAGATCTACTTCATCGGCCCGCTGCTGCTCTCGCTCCTCGTCTACCAGTCCCACCTGTTCGACAAGCCCGCCTACAACAACTTCACCGCGGACCCGGTCGCCTGGTTCACCGGGCTGATCATCCCGTGGGTGGTGCTGTCCACGATCTTCGCCTCGCAGTACACCCGTATGGCGCGCTCGGCGATGATCGAGCAGCTCCAGGAGGAGCACGTGCGCACCGCCCGCGCCAAGGGCATGTCGCGCCGGTACGTCTTCTTCCGCTACGCCTGGCGCGGCTCGCTCATCCCCATCGTCACCATCTTCGGCATCGACCTCGGCTCGCTGCTGGGCGGCGCCATCATCACGGAGTTCACCTTCGGACTGCCCGGCCTCGGCATGCTCGCGGTGCAGTCCGTGCAGTTCAGCGACCTGCCCCTGCTGCTCGGCGTGATGCTGTTCTCCGCCGCCATGATCCTGCTGTTCAACATCATCGTCGACGCCTGCTACGCCTTCATCGACCCGCGCGTGCGGCTGTCCTAGGCCGGGTAAGAGGAGCACTCTCGTGACCACTATGACCAAGGAAGCCGGCGCCCCCGTGCCGGCCGACGCGGGCACCTTCCTCTCCGTGCGGGACCTGCACGTCAGCTTCAAGACCGAGGACGGCGTCGTGAAGGCCGTCGACGGCCTCTCCTTCGACCTGGAGCGGGGCCGGACGCTCGGCATCGTCGGTGAGTCGGGCTCCGGCAAGTCCGTCACCAACCTGACGATCCTCGGCCTGCACAACCCGATGTTCACCACCGTCGAGGGCGAGATCCTGCTGGAGGGCAAGGAGCTCACCACCGCACGGGAGTCGGAGCTGGAGAAGCTGCGCGGCAACAAGGCCGCCATGATCTTCCAGGACCCGCTCACCGCGCTCTCCCCGTACTACACGGTGGGCCGGCAGATCGCCGAACCGTTCAGGAAGCACACCGGTGCCTCCAAGAAGGCGGCCTGGGACCGGGCCGTCGAGATGCTCGGCAAGGTCGGCATCCCGAACCCCAAGGAGCGGGCTAAGGACTACCCGCACCAGTTCTCCGGCGGTATGCGCCAGCGCGCCATGATCGCCATGGCCCTGGTCTGCGACCCCGACCTGCTGATCGCCGACGAGCCGACGACGGCCCTGGACGTGACCGTCCAGGCCCAGATCCTCGACCTGCTGAAGGACCTCCAGCAGGAGTTCGGCTCCGCGATCATCTTCATCACCCACGACCTGGGCGTCATCGCCGACATGGCCGACGACATCATGGTGATGTACGCGGGCGGCGCGATCGAGCGCGGCACGGTGAACGAGGTGATGCGCGCGCCGCAACACCCCTACACCTGGGGCCTGTTGAACTCCATGCCGCGCCTCGACTCCGACCTCGCGGCGCCGCTCGCGCCGATCCCCGGCGCGCCGCCCTCGCTGCTCACGCCGCCTTCCGGCTGCCGCTTCCACCCGCGCTGCACCTTCCAGGACCGGGTCGGCGGCAACCGCTGCGTCACCGAGCGCCCGCTGCTCGCCCCGGACCGCGCCTCGGCGTGCCACCTCACGGCGGAACAGAAGCGCACCATCTTCGTCGAAGAGATCAAGCCCCGTCTGGGCTAGGAGGACACGTCATGACAGAGGACCTCGTCCTTCCCGCCCCCCGCGACGCGGGCACCGGCCCGAGCGGGGAGCCCCTGCTCGAAGTCACGGGCCTGACCAAGCACTTCCCGATCAAGGGCGGCTTCCCGATCCGCCGTACGGTCGGTGCCGTGCAGGCAGTCGACGGCATCGACCTCACCGTGCACGTCGGTGAGAGCTTCGGCCTGGTGGGGGAGTCGGGCTGCGGCAAGTCGACCACCGGCCGGCTGATCACGCGGCTCATGGAGCCCACCAGCGGCAAGATCTCCTACCGCGGCCAGGACATCACCCATGCCTCGCGCAAGGAGCTGGCGCCGATCCGCTCCGAGATCCAGATGATCTTCCAGGACCCGTACTCGTCGCTGAACCCGCGGCAGACGGTCGGCAAGATCATCTCCGGTCCGATGGAGATCAACGGCATCGAGCCGGAGGGCGGCCGCGAGAAGCGCGTGCGCGAGCTGCTCGAGATCGTCGGCCTGAACCCCGAGCACTACAACCGCTTCCCGCACGAGTTCTCCGGCGGTCAGCGCCAGCGCATCGGCGTGGCGCGGGCGTTGGCGCTCGAACCGAAGCTGATCGTCGCCGACGAGCCCGTGTCGGCCCTGGACGTGTCGATCCAGGCCCAGGTGGTGAACCTGCTCCAGAAGGTGCAGGACGAACTCGGCATCGCGTTCCTGTTCATCGCCCACGACCTCGCCGTCGTACGGCACTTCTCGCAGCGCGTGGCGGTCATGTACCTCGGCAAGATCATCGAGGTCGGCGACCGCGAGTCCATCTACACCCGCCCCCGCCACCCCTACACCCACGCCCTGCTGTCCGCGGTCCCCGAGGTCAACCTCGATCCGGACCAGGACTCGGGCGGCGCCCGGGAGCGCATCAGGCTGGCCGGCGACGTCCCGTCCCCGATCTCACCGCCGTCCGGCTGCCGCTTCCGCACCCGCTGCTGGAAGGCGCAGGACAAGTGCGCCACGGAGGAGCCCCCGCTCGTCCAGCTCTCCGGCAACAACGCCGGCCACCTGACGGCCTGCCACTTCCCCGAGGACCCGACCATCGAGGGCCGCGAGGAGGACATCGTCCTGGACCCGGCCCTGGCGGCACTGGAGGAGGACGCCACGGACTAGCGCCGGCAGGCCCAGCCCGCCGAGCCCTGTTCTCGGTGCTGATCAGCCGGACCCCGGGTCCGGAGAAGGCCCGCGCCCGCGAAGGCGCGGGCCTTCGCGCGCTCGGAAGGCGTCGGGAGGCGAGGGAAGCGCGGGGTGAGGGCCATCCGGATGGTGGCACCACCCCAGAGGGCCGACAGCGTATGCGGGGTGACTCATTTGTGCCGATATTGTCCGGTAACGGTCGGCACTCCTGAGGAGGCACTCCATGCGTGGAGCCACGCACGCCAGGTGGGCCGCGGGCGCGGCGGCGGTCGCACTCGCGGCGACGGCCTGCGGGGGCGGTAGCGGCAGTGGGTCCGGTAACGGCAGCGGAGTGCTCAGCTCGTCCTGGGGCGACCCGCAGAACCCGCTGGAGCCGTCCAACACCAACGAGGTGCAGGGCGGCAAGGTCCTCGACCTGATCTTCCGCGGACTGAAGCGGTACGACCCGAAGACCGGCGCCGCCAAGGACATGCTCGCCGAGAAGATCGACACCAAGGACTCGCAGAACTTCACGATCACCGTCAAGGACGGGTGGAAGTTCAGCAACGGCGAGGCCGTCACCGCGAAGTCGTTCGTGGACGCCTGGAACTACGGGGCGAGCCTGAAGAACAACCAGAAGAACGCGTACTTCTTCGGGTACATCGACGGCTACGCCAAGGTGCACCCGGACACCGGCACTCAGACCGCCGACACGCTCTCCGGTCTCAAGGTCACCGGCCCGAGGACGTTCACCGTCAAGCTCAGCCAGAAGTTCTCGACCTTCCCCGACACCCTGGGCTACGCGGCCTTCGCCCCGCTGCCGCAGGCGTTCTTCACCGACCACGCCGGCTGGATCCAGAAGCCGGTGGGCAACGGCCCGTACATGATCCAGTCGTACACCAAGGGCTCGAAGATGTCCCTCAGGAAGTGGGACGCCTACCCCGGGACCGACGAGGCGCAGAACGACGGCGTCGACCTCAAGGTCTACACCGACAACAACACCGCCTACACGGACCTGATGGCCGGCAACCTCGACCTCGTCGACGACGTCCCGGCCGCCCAGCTCAAGAACGTCAAGAGCGACCTCCAGGGCCGCTACCTGAACACCCCGGCCGGCATCATCCAGACCCTCGCCTTCCCGTTCTACGACCCGGCCTGGAACAAGAGCGGCTCGGAGAAGGTCCGCAAGGGCCTGTCCATGGCGATCAACCGCAAGCAGATCACCGACACGATCTTCCAGAAGACCCGCACCCCGGCCACCGACTGGACCTCACCGGTGCTCGGCACGGCGGGCGGCTTCCAGGACGGGCTGTGCGGGGACGGCTGCACCTACAACCCCGGCCAGGCCAAGAAGCTGGTCCAGGAGGGCGGCGGCCTGCCCGGCGGCCAGGTCAAGATCACGTACAACGCCGACACGGGCTCGCACAAGGAGTGGGTGGACGCCGTGTGCAACTCCGTCAACAACGCCCTCGGCAACGACAAGGCCTGCGTCGGCAACCCCGTCGGCACCTTCGCCGACTTCCGCAACCAGATCGGGCAGCACAAGATGACGGGCCCCTTCAGGGCCGGCTGGCAGATGGACTACCCGCTCATCCAGAACTTCCTGCAGCCCCTCTACTACACCAACGCCTCCTCCAACGACGGCAAGTGGTCCAACAAGGACTTCGACCACTTCGTCGACCAGGCAAACCAGGAGACGAACACCAGCAAGGCGATCGGCCTGTTCCAGAGCGCCGAGAAGGTCGTACGGGACAACATGGCGGCCATCCCGCTCTGGTACCAGAACGGCAGCGCCGGGTGGTCGAACAGGCTCTCCAACGTCGCCCTCAACCCGTTCAGCGTCCCCGTCTACAACGAGATCAAGGTCGGCTGAACCGCCGTGGGACGGTACGTGGTCCGGCGTCTGCTCCAGATGATCCCGGTGTTCATCGGGGCCACGCTGCTGATCTTCCTGATGGTGAACGTGATGGGCGACCCCATCGCGGGCCTGTGCGGCGAGCGGCAGTGCGACCCGGCCACGGCCGCCCAGCTCAAGAAGGAGTTCGGGCTCGACAAGTCCGTCTGGCAGCAGTACGTGACCTACATGGGGAACGTCTTCACCGGCGACTTCGGTACGGCGTTCAACGGGCAGAAGGTCACCGAGCTGATGTCCACGGCGTTTCCCGTCACCATCCGGCTCACGATCGTGGCGATCCTCTTCGAGATCGTCATCGGCATCCCGCTGGGCGTCATCACGGGTCTGAAGCGGGGTCGCCCCGTCGACACCTCGGTCCTCCTGCTCTCCCTCGTCGTCATCTCCGTCCCCATCTTCGTCACCGGCCTGCTGCTGCAACTGCTGCTCGGCGTCGAGTGGGGCTGGATCAAACCGTCGGTGTCCGCGGACGCCACGTTCGGCGAGCTGATCGTGCCGGGCCTGGTCCTCGCGTCCGTCTCCCTCGCCTACGTCACCCGGCTGACCCGTACCTCCATCGCGGAGAACCGGCGCTCCGACTACGTCCGCACGGCCGTCGCCAAGGGCCTGTCCCGCCGGCGGGTGGTCATCCGCCATCTGCTGCGCAACTCCCTGATCCCCGTGGTCACCTTCATCGGCACGGACATCGGCGCGCTGATGGGCGGCGCGATCGTCACCGAGCGGATCTTCAACATCCACGGCGTCGGCTACCAGCTCTACCAGGGCATCCTCCGGCAGAACACCCAGACGGTCGTCGGCTTCGTGACCGTCCTCGTCCTCGTCTTCCTGGTGGCCAACCTGGTCGTCGACCTCCTGTACGCCGTACTCGACCCGAGGATCCGCTATGCCTGAGCAGCCGTACGAACCGGGGGGCGCCATCGCCGGCACCGGCATGGGCGGCGCGATGGACCTCGCGACGAGCGAGGCGACGACGCTGGAGCGCACGCCGGGCGGCCCGGAGGGCACGGGGCCGCAGCAGAAGCCGCGCAGCCTGTGGTCGGACGCCTGGCGCGACCTGCGCCGCAACCCCGTCTTCATCGTGTCGGCGATCGTCATCCTCTTCCTGGTCTTCATCTCCCTGTGGCCCTCGGCGATCACCTCCATGAGCCCCCTCAAGTGCGACCTCGCCAAGGCCCAGGAGGGCTCCCAGCCCGGCCATCCCTTCGGCTACGACGGCCAGGGCTGCGACGTCTACACGCGCACGGTCTACGGCACCCGTACGTCCGTCACGGTCGGCGTCTGCGCCACGCTCGGGGTCGCTGTGCTCGGCTCGGTCCTCGGCGGACTCGCCGGGTTCTTCGGCGGGTTCTGGGACTCGATCCTCTCCCGCATCACCGACATCTTCTTCGCGATCCCGGTCGTGCTGGGCGGACTGGTCCTGCTGTCGGTGGTCACCAGCAACACGGTCTGGCCGGTCGTCGGCTTCATCGTGCTGCTCGGCTGGCCGCAGATCGCCCGCATCGCCCGCGGCTCCGTCATCACCGCCAAAGAGAACGACTACGTCCAGGCCGCCCGCTCCCTCGGCGCCGCCAACTCCCGCATCCTGCTGCGGCACATCGCGCCCAACGCGGTGGCGCCCGTGATCGTGGTCGCCACGATCGCCCTGGGCACCTACATCGCCCTGGAGGCGACCCTGTCGTTCCTCGGCGTGGGCCTCAAACCCCCGAACGTCAGCTGGGGCATCGACATCTCCTCCGCCTCCGCCTACATCCGCAACGCCCCGCACATGCTCCTGTGGCCGGCCGGCGCCCTCGCCCTCACCGTCCTCGCCTTCATCATGCTCGGCGACGCGGTCCGCGACGCCCTCGACCCGAAACTGAGGTGACGCCACCGTGACGAGGAACGGCCGCAGCCGACGGCCGCGGACCGGTGCACGGCCGACGGCGCCCGTCGCCGCCCCGAGCGCCCTACGGGTTCACGGGGTCTGTGCCCCGGCATCGGTGGGCGGGACGCCGCGGTGTGAGGTGCCCTCGGTTCGATGCGCAGGCGTCGGTGTCGTGGCGCTGATCTCATGCGGTCGGTGGCCCCGGGCCGGGGTCCGGGCGGTGGTGACCGGTGTCGGCGTGGGCGCCCTGCGGGTGGGCCGTCGCCTGCGGGTTCGCGGGGTCTGCGGCCCTGTATCCGTCGGTGGCCCCGGGCCGGGGTCCGGGCGGTGGTGACCGGTGTCGGCGTGGGGGCCCTGCGGGTGGGCCGTCGCCTGCGGGTTCGCGGGGTCTGCGGCCCTGCGTCGGTCGGTGGGACGCCCTCGGTCCGATGTGGAGGTGATGGCGTTGTTGCTCGAAGTGCGTGATCTGCACGTGGAGTTCCGGATGAGGGACGGGGTCGCCAAAGCCGTCAACGGGGTGCACTTCGGCGTGGACGCGGGGGAGACGCTCGCCGTGCTCGGGGAATCCGGGTCGGGGAAGTCGGTGACGGCGCAGGCCGTGATGGGCATCCTCGACGTCCCGCCCGGGCGGATCACCGGCGGCGAGATCCTGTTCCAGGGGCGGGACCTGCTGAAGCTCAGGGAGGAGGAGCGGCGGAAGGTACGCGGCGCCGAGATGGCGATGATCTTCCAGGATGCCCTGTCCTCCCTGAACCCCGTGCTGTCCGTGGGCGACCAGCTCGGCGAGATGTTCGTCGTGCACCGCGGGATGTCGCGCAGGGATGCGCGGGCGAAGGCGGTCGAGCTGATGGACCGTGTGCGGATCCCGGCCGCCGCGGCCCGCATCAAGGACTACCCGCACCAGTTCTCCGGCGGTATGCGCCAACGCATCATGATCGCGATGGCGCTGGCTCTGGAGCCGGCCCTGATCATCGCCGACGAACCGACCACCGCGCTGGACGTCACCGTCCAGGCCCAGGTCATGGACCTGCTCGCCGAGCTGCGGCGCGAGTACAACATGGGGCTCATCCTCATCACCCACGACCTCGGTGTCGTCGCGGACGTCGCGGACAAGATCGCCGTGATGTACGCGGGCCGGATCGTCGAGTCGGCGCCGGTGCACGACATCTACAAGGCGCCCGCGCACCCCTACACACGAGGCCTCCTCGACTCCATCCCCCGTCTCGACCAGAAGGGCCAGGAGCTGTACGCGATCAAGGGGTTGCCGCCGAACCTGATGAACATCCCTCCCGGCTGCGCGTTCAACCCCCGGTGCCCCATGGCCCAGGACGTGTGCCGGACGGACGTACCGCCCCTGTACGAGGTTGATCAACAGCGGGGCAGTGCCTGTCACTTCTGGAGGGAGTGCCTCAATGGTTGACCAGGTTGAGCCCATCCTGGAAGTGAGTGGACTGGTCAAGCACTATCTCTTGACCCAGGGCATCCTGTTCAAGAAGCAGGTCGGTGCCGTCAAGGCCGTCGACGGTGTGGACTTCACGCTCAACAGGGGAGAGACCCTCGGCATCGTCGGGGAATCGGGCTGTGGCAAGTCGACAGTTGCCAAGATGCTCGTCCATCTTGAGCGGCCGACTCAAGGGTTGATCAAGTACAAGGGCGAGGACATCGCCAAACTGTCCGGCAAGGCCCTCAGATCCGTCCGCCGCAACATCCAGATGGTCTTCCAGGACCCGTACACCTCCCTCAACCCCCGTATGACGGTGGGCGACATCATCGGGGAGCCGTACGAGATCCACCCCGAGGTGGCTCCCAAGGGCGACCGCCGCAAGAAGGTCCAGGAGCTGCTGGACGTCGTCGGCCTCAACCCCGAGTACATCAACCGCTATCCGCACCAGTTCTCCGGCGGCCAACGCCAACGCATCGGCATCGCCCGGGGGTTGGCGCTGCGCCCGGAGATCATCGTCGCCGACGAGCCGGTCTCCGCCCTCGACGTGTCCGTGCAGGCCCAGGTGATCAACCTGATGGACCGGCTGCAGAGCGACTTCGGGCTGAGCTACGTCTTCATCGCGCACGACCTGTCCATCGTGCGGCACATCTCGGACCGGGTCGGGGTGATGTACCTCGGGCGGATCGTCGAGGTCGGCCGGGACGAGGAGATCTACGACCACCCCACCCACCCCTACACCCAGGCCCTGTTGTCCGCCGTCCCCGTCCCCGACCCGGAGGTCCGTGCACACCGGGAGCGGATCATCCTCTCCGGCGACGTGCCGTCCCCGACCAACATCCCCTCCGGCTGCCGCTTCCGCACCCGCTGCTGGAAGGCACGGGAGCGCTGCGCGCTGGAGGGGCCGCTGCTCGCGGTGCCGGCCGAGTTCCGCATGACAGGCGGCCCGGCAGCCCACGCCTCCGCCTGCCACTTCGCGGAAGAGAAGCACGTGGTGCCCGCGGAGGGGAAAAGCAACGGACCGGGGTGACATGGCGCACCCCGGTCCGTTTACGGCACCCGCACGGCCGTACGCTGTTCAGCCTCGCGTGTCCGTATATCGGGACCGCTTCCGTGAAGTTGCCTGCTTGTAAACGCGGTTCGTGGCTGTTTGCGGCGTTATGTCAGCGAACGCCGGAGGAAGTCCAGTTGGAGCCGGAGCAGGTTCTCCGCGACCTCCTCCTGCGGGGTCATGTGCGTGACGCCGGACAGCGGCAGCACCTCGTGCGGCCGGCCGGCCGCCAGCAGGGCCGAGGACAGGCGCAGGGAGTGGGCGACCACCACGTTGTCGTCGGCGAAACCGTGGATGATCATCATCGGGCGGTGCGGTTCGGCCGCGTCGACCAGACCGGCGTCGTCGATCAGCGAGTTACGCCGGTAGACCTCCGGCTGCTCCTGCGGGTGGCCGATGTAGCGCTCCTGGTAGTGGGTGTCGTACAGGCGCAGGTCGGTGACCGGTGCGCCCACCACTGCCGCGTGGAAGACGTCCGGGCGGCGCAGCACCGCGAGCGCGGCGAGGTAACCGCCGAAGGACCAGCCGCGGATCGCGACCCGGGAGAGGTCGAGCGGGTAGTCGCGGGCGAGCGCCTGGAGCGCGTCCACCTGGTCCTCGAGCACCACCGACGCCAACTCGTCCCGCACCGCCTTCTCCCAGGCGGGGGAGCGGCCCGGGGTGCCCCGGCCGTCGGCGACGACGACCGCGAAGCCCTGGTCGGCGAACCACTGCGAGGTGAGGTGGGGGTTGTGCGCGGCGACCACGCGCTGCCCGTGCGGGCCGCCGTAGGGGTCCATGAGGACCGGGAGGGGAGCGTCGCCGTGGTAGTCCCGTGGCATAAGCACGGCGCACGGGATGCGCCGTGCGCCCCCCTGTGTGAGCGTCACGCGCGGGGACATACCGGGATCTTCGGCGTACGAGGCGATGGTCGCCGTCGGCTTGCCGTCGCGCAGCACCTGGACGCGGGCGCCCGGTCGGTCCGGCGTGGCGGACACCAGCACGGTCACGTCCCCGGCGCGCGTCGCGGAGTGCACGCCGGGCTCCTGCGAGACCCGCTCGAGGCCGAGTTCGCTGACCCGGCAGACGTGCACCTCGCCGGTCTCCGGGTGCTCGGCCTCCTCGCCCGCCGAGGCCGCGACCAGCACGTCCTCGTCCGAGACGTCCAGCACGGCACGGACGTGCAACTGCGGTCCGGTGAGCGGCCGTTCCCCCACCGCGAGGACCCGCGCGCCGCCCTCGTCCGCGATCCGCACGAGCCGCCCCGAGGGGCTCCAGCAGGGCACCCCAGGGAAAAGATCAAGCCAAACTGGATCTTCGTCCGCGTGCACCAGCCGGGTCGCCCCGGTCTCCGGCTCCACCGCCAGGTACAGCTGACTGCGCTGGTCGCGCGCCTGGACGAGCAGCAGCGGCGCACCCGCCCCTGACCAGTGCACATGCGCCAGATACGGATAGCGCGCCCAGTCCCAGACAACCTCCGTGCGCGAGCCGTCCAGGCCGATCACGAACAGCCGCACGTCCGCGTTGTCCGTGCCCGCCGCCGGATACGGGACGTGCTGTGGATCACGTTCCGGATGGGCGGGATCGGAGATCCACCAGCGCCGTACCGGCGTGTCGTCCACGCGCGCGACCAGCAGCCGGTCCGATTCCGGCGACCACCAGAAGCCGCGCGAGCGCTGCATCTCCTCGGCCGCGATGAACTCGGCCAGACCGTAGGTGACGTTCTCCGACTCCGGCTCGGCGAGGGACCGTTCCCCCTCGCCCTCGGCGCCCACCACCCGCAGGGCGCCCTGTGCGACGTACGCGACGTGCCGGCCGTCGGGGGCGGGGCGCGGGTCGATCACCGGCCCGGGGACCGGGAGTTCGCGGGCCGTGCCGGCCCGCAGCTCGGCCGTGAAAAGCCGCCCTGACAAGGCGAAAGCCGCCAACTCCACGTCCCTGTCGGTGGCGTAGCCGACAATGCCGGCACCGCCCTCGCGGCTGCGCTCCCGGCGCGCCCGCTCCTCGGGCGGAAGGTCCTCCTCGGTGCCGCCGAGCAGGGCGCGGGGGTCGGCCGCCACGCGCTCCCGGCCGCCGTCCACATCGAGGACCCAGAGCGAATTCGCCCTGTCCGTACCGGAGGTGGAACGCAGGAACACGACACGGGCGCCGTCGGGCGCCACGGTGAACGCGCGCGGCGCGCCGAGCGTGAAACGCTGGGTGCGGGCGTGCCTACGGGGGAAGGAGTCGGACGTCGTCGTCATGCCATGACCATATTGGCCATGCGCCCCCTTGTGCGGCCGTGCGCCGATCGATGCGCAGGTCCGGATAGTTATGATCACTAGCGCACAGTGGGTATGAACCTGCTGGTCCTGGTGGATTTATCTGCCGGGATTCGTTGCCCCCTGGTCCGACCCCCGCGTTCTTGGGATCTTTGGAGGTGAGCCGCCGTGGCACTCTCGATTTCGGCGGTGGTGCTGCTGGCGATCGTCGTCTTCCTCCTGGTCAGGAAGTCCGGACTGAAGGGTGGGCACGCGGCCGTCTGCATCCTTCTGGGGTTCTACCTCGCCTCCTCGACCGTCGCGCCCACGATCCACTCCCTGACGACGAACATCGCCAGCATGATCGGCAACATCAAGTTCTGACCGGGGCTCCGTCGTCCTGTCAGTGGCGCCTCGTAGGGTGGACCCATGACGGAACCACCCCGGCGTCTGCTGCTGGTGCACGCGCACCCGGACGACGAGTCGATCAACAACGGCGCGACCATGGCCCGGTACGCGGCCGAGGGTGCCCGGGTGACGCTCGTCACCTGCACGCTCGGTGAGCGCGGCGAGGTCATCCCGCCGCAGCTCGCGCACCTCACCGGCGCGGCCCTCGGGCAGCACCGCCTGGCCGAGCTCACCGCCGCCATGCGCGAGCTCGGCGTCGAGGACTTCCGTCTGCTCGGCGGCCCGGGCCGCTACGCCGACTCCGGGATGATGGGCCTGCCCGACAACGAGGACCCCGCCTGCTTCTGGCAGGCCGACGTGGACGAGGCGGCCGCCCGCCTGGTCGAGGTGATCCTGGAGGTGCGCCCCCAGGTCCTCGTCACCTACGACGACCACGGCGGCTACGGCCACCCGGACCACATCCAGGCCCACCGCGTCGCCATGCGCGCCGCCGAGCTGGCCGCGGAGCAGGGGTGGGAGATCCCCAAGGTGTACTGGAACCGGATGCCCCGGTCGGTCGCCGAGGGCGCCTTCGCTCACCTCGCCGAGGAACTGCCCGGCCTCCCCTTCTCCAAGGCCGCCGCCGTCGACGACGTCCCGGGCGTGGTCGACGACGACCGGATCACCGCCGAGATCGACGGCGGGGCGTACGCGGATGCGAAGGCCGCCGCCATGCGCGCCCACACGACCCAGATCGAGGTCGCACAGCCGTACTTCGCGCTCTCCAACGAACTCGCACAACCCCTGTTCACCACCGAGTACTACGAGTTGGTGCGCGGCGAGAGGGCAGGAGGCGTGCGGGAGACGGATCTGTTCGCCGGGCTCGGCGTCGGGATCGGCGACGGTGCGGGACATGGGGAGGCGTCATGAACGAGCGGGGTTCGATGCTCGCGCAACCGCTGCAGCGGCCCCCCGCGGGGCGGGTGTTGCTGTTCCTCGGGCTGTTCGTGCTGGGCGGGGTCGTCGGCGTGGCCGGCGCGCTGGTGCAGGCGGGCTGGTTCCCCGGCGGACTGCTGCTCGCGCTCGCCGGTGAGGCCGGACTGCTGCTCGGCGGCGCACGGGCCACCGACGGCCGGGGCGGGGCCGTCGCGCCCGCGGCCGGCTGGATGATCGCGGTCATCCTGCTCACCGCCAGCAGACCCGAGGGGGACTTCCTCTTCGGCGCGGGAGGGGGCTCCTACCTCTTCCTCCTGGGCGGCATGGCCGTGGCTGTGATCTGCGCCACCCTTGGACTGGGGCGGCAACCGATGGGCCGTGACGTCCGACTTGGGAAGTGACGTACCACTTCGCCATTAACCGCACGTGCGAGTCCCGTGTGGGTTTCCCCGACGGTCGTGGGATAAGCGCCAGAAGTGGCCAGTATGGTGGTGCGCGCCGCCGAGCTGCCCGTGAGGTGTTGTCGGGCGGCGGAGCCAACCGGGAGAACCTGCCTTGAGTCGTGAAACTGACACTCCGTCCTCCGGACCCAACGGGCGCGGCGGAGCCGCGTACCCGTCGGGCACGCCGCCGTACGGCACGCCCACGGCTTCCGACGCCCATACGGACGCGGGCCGTTCGGCCGAGCGGCCGGAGGAACGCAAGACCGAGACGACGCTGACGACCCGGATCCGGATCAACATCCCCGGATCGCGGCCCATTCCGCCGGTCGTCGTCCGCACGCCCGTGGCGGGCGGCGAGAACTCCGAGGAGACCGGCGAGAGCGAGCTCCCGGCCGCGGCCGCGGCCTCCGTGGAGCCCGCCGCCGATCCGGCGCAGCAGGGCGACGAGAAGGCGAGCGACTGGTTCGCGCCCCGCAAGGCCGGCCCCGCCAAGGGCGGTCCTGGCGGCGGTGCCACCAACGGTGCCGGTCTGCCGGGCGGTTCGGCCGCGGGCGCGGCACCCGGCGGGGCGCGTCCGGGTGCCGGGCGTCCCGGTGGCGTGGTCGGCTCCATGAGCGTGCCCGGCGGTTCCCGGACCGCACCCCGGCCCGGTGGGACGAACGGCGCCGGGCTCCCCGGCGCGACCGGCGGCCCGGTGGCCCCCGGGCACGGTGGCGGCACCGGTTCCTTCGACGTCACCGAGGCCCTGGCGGCAGGCCCCCTCGGCAACGGCAGCCGCCCCGGCACCGGCGAGCCCCGCCGCGACGACCTGCCGTACTTCTCGGAGAACGACCGCCTCACCCAGAACGGCCGGGCCGACGACACTCAGGGCGGCACGCAGAACGGATTCGGCGGCCACAACGGCTACGGCGGTCCAGATGGCCAGAACGGCTACGCGCCCCCGGCCGACAACGGCTACGCGCCCCCGGCCGACAACGGCTTCGCCGCGCCGGGCGGCGCGAACGGCTTCGGCGGTCCCGGTGACGCGAGCGGCTTCAACGGCCCGGGCGGACGCGGCGGTCAGGGCGGCCCCCAGGGCCCGGCCGGCCCCACCGGCGGCCCGGTCACCGGCGACAGCCCCCTCGCCCCGCCCGTCGGGCCCGGCGGTGACGCCTACGGCCCCGGCGGCGAGCCGTTCGGCACGCCACGTCCCGGAAGCGACACCTTCGGCCCCGGCGCCGTCCGCAACGCCGCCCCCGGCGCGCTCGGCAGGGCTCCCGGCGCGGCGCCCCCCGGCGCGGGTCTCGGACCCGGCGGCGGACTGAGCGACGACACCGCCATCCTCACGCCGCAGAAGCCGGCGCCCGAACCGGGCGGCAAGGGCTACCCGGCGCCGGACAACGTCTCCGGGCACACCGTCACCAGCGGCATGCCGGTCGTGCCGTCCGGCGCGAAATCGCCGTTCCGCCCAGGCGGCAAGACCGACGGCCCGCTGCCGCACACGCCCCCGAAGCTGCCCGAGCCGGTCGCGCAGAACGTGCCGGCGGCGTCCGCGCCCAAGAAGCAGAAGAAGGGCCGCAGCAAACTGGTGCTGCTCGGCGGTCTCGTGGTCGTCGCCGGTGTCGGCGTCTACGGCGCCGGCCTGCTGATGAACCACTCCGACGTGCCCAAGGGCACCACGGTGCTCGGCCTCGACATCGGCGGCGGCACCCGCGACGACGCCGTCAAGAAGCTGGACGCGGCCTTCGGCAGCCGCGTGAACAAGCCGCTGAAGCTGTCGGTCGGCGGTTCCACCGTCCTGCTCAAGCCGGACCAGGCGGGCCTCCAGTTCGACGAGCAGGCCACGGTCTCGGCCGCCGCGAAGAGCGACTACAACCCGGTCTCCGTCATCGGCTCCCTGTTCGGGCAGCACCGCGTCATCGACCCGGTCATGCCCGTCGACGAGGAGAAGCTGACCGCGGCCCTGACGGCGGCCGCCGGCGGCTCCGGTTCGAAGACCGAGGGCACGATCGAGTTCAAGTCCGGCAAGGCCGTCGCCGTCTACGGCAAGGCGGGCAAGGGCATCGACGCCGCCAAGTCGTCGAAGGCGGTCGAGGAGGCGTACCGCAACCAGGTCGAGACGGACACCGGCACCCCGGTCGCGGTCGTCACCACCACCCAGCAGCCGACGGTCTCGAACGCCGAGGTCGACCGCGAGATGAAGGCCTTCGCGGAGCCGGCCATGTCGGGGTTCGTCACGGTCAAGACGGACACCGGGAAGTTCGTGCAGTTCAGCCCGCAGAAGTCGCTGTGGAAGTTCCTCAGGGTCAAGGCGGTCGACGGCAAGCTCACCGACGCCCCCGACCTGAACGTGCTCAAGGGGCTCTACGGCAACGTCTTCGACGGCGTCCTGATCACCCGCGGCACCGGCCAGAAGACGGCCGTCACCCCGCAGGACGTGTACGTGGCCCTGCGCCAGGCGCTGGTGAGCAAGACCAACCGGGTGGGGATCATCCAGACGAACCCCCGCTGACGTCAGCCGCACACGAGGGCATCCGGCAGCCGCCGGGTGCCCTCGCGTCGTACCGTCACCCCGGTGCCATGACATCTGTCATCCATCACAAAGGACCGCCGACACTGCAGGATTCGCGCTGCCGAGGCCACGATGGGTCACATGACGACGACAGCGACGACCACCGGCAGCCCGGTGGTCGGGTTCGACCAGGTGAGCAAGACCTACGGGAGCGTACGGGCCCTCGACGGGCTGACTCTCGCCCTGCACCCCGGCCAGACCGTGGCCCTGCTGGGCCCCAACGGAGCCGGCAAGTCGACCACCCTCGACCTGCTGCTGGGCCTGCGCAACCCCGACAGCGGCACGGTCCGGGTCTTCGGCACCACGCCCCGCGGGGCCATCGTCGCCGGACGGGTGGGCGCGATGCTGCAGAGCGGCGGCCTGATGGACGAGGTGACGGTCGCCGAACTGGTCCGGCTCGCCTGTGACCTGCACCCGAAGCCGTACAAGGTCGGCGACGTCCTCGCCCGCGCCGGGATCGCGCAGATCGCCGACCGCAAGGTCAACAAGCTCTCCGGCGGCCAGTCCCAGCGTGTGCGCTTCGCCCTCGCCACGGCCGGCGACAGCGACCTGATCGTGCTGGACGAGCCGACCACCGGCATGGACGTCTCCGCCCGCCAGGCCTTCTGGGCCACCATGCGCGAGCAGGCGGACCAGGGGCGGACCGTGCTGTTCGCCACCCACTACCTCGAGGAGGCGGACGCGATCGCCGACCGCGTGCTCGTCCTGCACCGGGGACGGCTGCTGGCCGACGGCACGGCGGCCGAGATCAAGGCGAAGGCCGGGGCACGCCGGGTGTCGTTCGACCTGGAGGGCCCGATCGACGAGAAGCCGATCCGGGCGCTGCCGTTCCTGACGTCCGTCGACATCTCGGGCCAGACCGTCCGTATCCAGTCCACCGACGCCGACGCGACCGTGCACGCCCTCTACGTCCTCGGTGTCTACCCCCGCAACCTCGAGGTCTCCGGACTCGGGCTCGAGCAGGCCTTCGTCGCCATCACCACCGCCGAGGAGGCGAAGCAGTCGTGAACAGCCTGATCAAGCTGGAGCTCATGCGCGCCCTGCGCAACCGCAGGTTCCTGTTCTTCTCGGTGATCTATCCGTCGATCATCTTCCTGCTCGTCTCGAACCAGAACGGCACCAACGGCAAGGTCGACGGCACCGGCCTGACCGTGGCCGCGTACGTGATGGTCTCCATGGCCTCCTTCGGGGCCCTGACCGCCGTCCTGATGGGCAACAGCGAGCGCATCGTCAAGGAGAGGGAGGGCGGCTGGGTACGGCAACTGCGGCTG
This sequence comes from Streptomyces sp. NPDC101152, assembly GCF_044768275.1. Lineage (NCBI taxonomy): Bacteria > Bacillati > Actinomycetota > Actinomycetes > Kitasatosporales > Streptomycetaceae > Streptomyces > Streptomyces sp. NPDC101152. Next base: position 182,008 of record NZ_JBIWPO010000001.1, read on the forward strand.
ACCACCCTGCCCGGGCGCGGCTACGTCCTCGCCAAGACCGCCAGTGCGGCCGTGGTCAGCCTGCCGTCCATCGTGGTCGTCTTCCTGGTCGCCGCCCTGGTGAAGGACGTACGGCTGGACGCCTGGCAGTGGTTCGCCCTCACCGGCGCGATCTGGGCCGGCAGCCTCGTCTTCGCCGCGCTCGGCGTCGCCATCGGCTACCTCGCCTCCGGGGACGCGGTCCGCCCCATCACGATGATCATCTACTTCGGTCTGTCGATCCTGGGCGGCCTGTGGTTCCCGTCCTCCAGCTTCCCGACCTGGCTGCAGAACATCGCCAAGTGGCTGCCCACCCACGCGTACGCTGCGCTGGGGCGGTCGATCGAGCAGAGCCAGGCCCCGCACACCCAGGACATCGCCATCCTCGTCGCCTTCTTCCTGATCTTCGCGGGCGGAGCGGCCTGGCTGTACCGGAAGGACACGCTGAAGGCGTGAGCACGATGACGGACGACGGGCTGCCCGAGGAAGTCCGGGCGGAGAACGCGATCCGGGTGGGCCAGCCGCCCCGCACCATGGGCGAGGCGACTCGCAAGATCGTCTGGATCATCCCCTGGCTGATCTTCCTCGGGGCGCCGGTGCAGGACCTGACCTCCGGCCACCACACGAGCGCCGCGACCGTGGCCGGCTGGGCCGCCCTGGCGGCGTTCACCGGGGTCTATCTGACGCTGGTCTTCCGCAACATGGGCCGGCCCTTCGGCGGCCGGACCGTCGTCCTGCTGGTGGCGCTGCTCGGCGCGCTCGCCGTCGCCCTGTGCCTGACCCTCGGCGGCGCGTGGATCGGCCTGTTCGTGTACGTCTCCGTCACCTGCGGGGCCGTCCTGCCGCAGCAACCGGCGTACTGGGCGATCGGGCTGAACTCCCTCGCGATGCTCCTGATGATCCTGTACACCGGGTCGGGGGACTGGAGTCTGCTCCTGGTGGTGGTGCTCCTCGGGTTCGCGATGACGGGCGTCAAGCAACTGGTCCGTACGACGGTGGAGTTGCGCAAGGCCCGCGCCACCGTCGCCCAACTCGCCGCCAACGAGGAGCGGTTGCGGCTCGCCCGGGACCTGCACGACCTGCTCGGCCACTCGCTGTCGCTGATCACCCTGAAGAGCGAGCTGGCCGGCCGTATGCTTCCCGACCACCCCGACAAGGCGGCCCAGCAGGTCGCCGACATCGAACAGGTCAGCCGGCAGGCCCTGGTCGACGTCCGCGAGGCGGTCACCGGCTACCGGCGCCCCCGGCTGAGCGCCGAACTCGCGGGCGCCCAGGTCGCCTTGACGGCGGCCCAGGTCATCGCCGAGGTGCCCGCCGACCCCGACCTCGCCGGCGTCCCCGAGGAGAGCGAGTCCGCGCTGGCCTGGGCGCTGCGCGAGGCCGTCACCAACGTGGTGCGGCACAGCGGCGCCACGCGGTGCACGGTGGAGGTGCTGCACCGCCAGACCCTCGACGGGCGGGTCCTGGAACTCTCCGTCGAGGACAACGGCTCGGGCGGCCCGGCCAAGGGCCCCGGCAACGGCCTGACCGGCCTGACCGAGCGGCTGGAGAAGGCCGGCGGCACCCTGGAGGCGGCCGGTACGAAGCACGGTTTCCGGTTGGTCGCCCGCGTCCCGGCGAACGGCCCGGCGGCCGTAGGATCCGGGGCATGAGCCCTACGATCAAGGTGCTGCTCGCCGAGGACCAGTCCATGGTCCGCGAGGCGCTGGCCGCGCTCCTCGGCCTCGAGGACGACATCGAGGTCGTCGCCCAGGTGGCGCGGGGTGACGAGGTGCTCGCCGCGGTCCGCGAGCACGGCGTGGACGTGGCCCTCCTCGACATCGAGATGCCGGGCTGCACGGGCATCGAGGCGGCGGCCCAGGTCCACAAGGCCCTGCCCGCCGTGAAGCTCGTCGTCCTCACCACCTTCGGCCGCCCCGGCTACCTGCGCAGCGCCATGGAGGCCGGCGCCGACGCCTTCCTCGTCAAGGACGCCCCGGCGGCGCAACTCGCCCAGGCGGTACGCAAGGTGCTGGCCGGCGAACGGGTCATCGACCCCACCCTCGCGGCAGCGGCCCTGGCGGAGGGCGCCAACCCCCTCACCGACCGGGAACGGGAGGTCCTGCGCGCGGCGGCCGACGGTTCGACGAACGCGGAACTGGCGGCGGCCCTGCACCTGTCCCAGGGGACGGTACGCAACTACCTCTCGACGGCGATCCAGAAACTGGCGGTCCGCAACCGGGCGGAGGCGGTACGGATCGCCCGGGAAAAGGGCTGGCTGTGAAGGTCAGTTGAGCATCGCCCGCGCGGAGTGGGCCTGTCGCCGCACCCGTTGCGCCGCCGGCTCGTCCACGGCCGCCACGACCTCGGCGTAGGCCTCGAGTTCGGTCGCCCCGGCGATGAATTCCCCGCGCTGGACCAGCAGTTGCGCCCGCTCGTAGCGCAGTCGCGCCGGGTGCGCGGGCAGCAGCAGGGACAGCTCCACCGCCCACAGCGCCACGTCCGACCGCTCGGGCCGTGCGGCCGCCCAGGCGCGGATGTTGTTGAGGATCCGCAGCACCACGTCCAGCGGATCGGCCGGCGTCAGCATCGACGGATGCAGCGCGGCGCCCGTGGCCCCGGCGACCAGCAGCTCCGCGTCGCCCCCGCCGAGCACCCGCCCCCCGTCGAACGGATCGGCGAGCACCTGCTGTTCCTGCGGCCCGAACCCGACCACGAAGTGCCCCGGCAGCGCGACCCCGTACACCGGCGCGCCCGCCCGCCGGGCGACCTCCATCCACACCACCGACAGCAGGATCGGCAGGCCACGGCGCCGGCGCAGCACCTGGTGCAGCAGGGACGACTCGAGGCGCTGGTAGTCGGCGGGGGAGCCGCGATAGCCCTCCCGGGCGCCCAGCAGGTGGTGCAGCGCCGTGGCCCAGGACATCGGCCCGCCCGGCCGGAACGGCAGCCGCCCCGCCAGCTCGTCCAGTTCCATCTGCGCCGCGTCCAGGCCGGCCTCGTCCAGCTCCCCGTCCGCCTGCGCGGCCACCAGCAGGCACAGCAGGGACAGGTCGGGCCGCTCGGCGCGCGCCTCCTCGGCGAACCTCCGCCGCAGTTCGGCGGAGCGCTCGGGGGGCGGGGGATTCGGGGAACGCATAGCTGGCTCGTGCCCTCTCACGGCGATCGGTTACCGGCCGCCGCCGGACGTGTCCGGCTCCCGGTAGTGGTGGTACGCGTGGTGCGCGGTGAAACCCAGCCGGGCGTACAGCGCCCGCGCCCCCGCGTTGTCCGTCTCGACCTGCAGCCACGCGGCCGAGGCGCCCTCGTCCAGCGCCCGCCGGGCCAGCGCCGCCATCACGGTCGTCGCAAGTCCCCGCCGCCGCATCTCCGGAGCCACCTCGACGGCCGCGAAGGAGGCCCACCGTCCGTCCACGACACACCGGCCGATCGCAGCCGGAGCCTCCGCCCCCGGCACGATCGCGAACCACACCGACGGCCCTCCCCCACTCTCGGCTTCGCTCGAGCGGGGGGACCCCCACCCAAGCACCTTCAGCGCCACCTCGCTCACCCCCTTGCGCTGGTAGCGCGCGAGCCACGCCTCGTCGGCCACCCGGGACAACACCACCCCGGCCCCCTCGTCCCGGTCCGCGACCGGCGCCAGCTCCCCGACCCACACCTCGGCCGTCACCTCACGCACCCACCCGCGCCGCTCCAGCTCCGCGCACAGCAGTTCCTGTGTGCCCTCGGCGCCGGTCGCGGCCTGGATGTACGCGGGCAGCCCGCGCTCGCCGTACCACCGCCGTACGGCCGTCAGCGCCTCGTCGAGCGGCACGCCCGGGTCGCCGACGGCCAGCACCGAGTTCGCCCGCCGGGTGAACCCGGACGCGGCGCGCAACTCCCACTCCCCGAGATGCCCGCTCTCCACCGGACGCCACGCCCGGGAGGCGACACGCGCGAGTTCCTCGAACGAGGCGGCGGGCCCCCGGCGCCGGGCCGGCGCGGCGGGCACCACCTTGCCCGCGACCAGCGCCGATTCCGGGATGCGGACGCTCTCGCCGCTCTTCCGTGTGATCAGCAGCACACCGTCGTCCCATGATGTGAGAACACCCACCGTGTCGGTGAACTTCTCGGGCGACACCGCAGCATCGTTCAGGCATCGCACGGAGACCCGTTTACCCACGTCAGCAGTGGTGATACGGACCTCGAGTCGGCCGGCGGCAGAGATTTCCACAGGTCAGTTCACCCCTCCTGTTCGGATCACACCCAGGAACGGAGATACTAGGGGCGGGCATCGACGACGCCGCGCTCCCGCGCGCCAGGCGGCGGAGCCTGTGGAGGCCCGCCAGCGCCCTATCGAGGAGGAACGACAGCGTGACCTACGTCATCGCGCAGCCTTGTGTCGACGTCAAGGACAAGGCGTGCATCGAGGAGTGCCCGGTCGACTGCATCTACGAGGGCCAGCGGTCCTTGTACATCCACCCGGACGAATGCGTCGACTGTGGGGCCTGCGAGCCGGTCTGCCCGGTCGAGGCCATCTTCTACGAGGACGACACTCCGGAGGAGTGGAAGGACTACTACAAGGCGAACGTCGAGTTCTTCGACGAGCTCGGTTCCCCGGGCGGCGCGAGCAAGCTGGGCCTGATCGAGCGGGACCACCCCTTCATCGCCGCGCTGCCGCCGCAGGCCTGACGGCCCGCGCGCCCGCAGCCGTGCCGCCTCGGTCCCGTGCGTCCCGATCACCTCTGATCGCCGCACGGGGCCGGGGCGTTTGCCGTACGACCCGAAAGTGAGCGTCAGACCCGTGTCCGCAGTCTCCGACCGCCTGCCCACCTTCCCCTGGGACAAGCTGGAGCCGTACAAGAAGAAGGCCGCCGCGCACCCGGACGGCATCGTCGACCTCTCCGTCGGCACCCCTGTCGACCCGGTCCCCGACCTGGTCCAGAAGGCCCTCATCGACGCGGCGGACTCTCCGGGCTACCCCACGGTCTGGGGCACGCCGGCCCTGCGTGACGCGATCACCGGGTGGGTCGAGCGCAGGCTCGGCGCCCGCGACGTGACCCACCGCCACGTCCTGCCGGTCGTCGGCTCCAAGGAACTGGTCGCCTGGCTGCCGACCCAGCTGGGCCTCGGCCCCGGCGACCGGGTCGCCTTCCCGCGCCTGGCCTACCCCACCTACGAGGTCGGCGCCCGCCTGGCCCGCGCGGAGTACGAGACCTACGACACCGAGACATTTGCGGCTGACGCCGCGGGGACGACCCTCGACCCCGAGGGCCTGAAGCTCCTCTGGCTCAACTCCCCGTCCAACCCCACCGGCAAGGTCCTCTCCAAGGCCGAGCTGACCCGGATCGTCGCCTGGGCCCGCGAGCACGGCATCCTGCTCTTCTCCGACGAGTGCTACATCGAGCTGGGCTGGGAGGCGGACCCGGTCTCGGTCCTGCACCCGGACGTCAACGGCGGCTCGTACGAGGGCATCGTCGCCGTGCACTCCCTCTCCAAGCGCTCGAACCTGGCGGGCTACCGCGCGGCCTTCCTGGTCGGCGACCCGGCGGTCCTCGCCCCCCTCCTGGAGATCCGCAAGCACGGCGGCATGATGACGCCGGCACCGACCCAGGCGGCGGTGGTGGCGGCCCTGGGCGACGACACGCACGTCCAGGAGCAGCGCGAGCGTTACGCGGCCCGTCGCAGCGCCCTCCGCGAGGCACTTCTGTCCCACGGCTTCCGCATCGAACACAGTGAGGCGAGCCTCTACCTCTGGGCCACCCGGGACGAGTCCTGCTGGGACACGGTCGCCCACCTGGCCGACCGAGGCATCCTGGTGGCCCCGGGCGACTTCTACGGCGAGGCGGGGGAGAGGTTCGTCCGGGTGGCCCTGACGGCGACGGACGAGCGGGTGAGGGCAGCCGTTCAGAGGCTTTCTTGAGGACATGTGAAGCGGCGGGGTCCAGGAGCGCCCTGGACCCCGCCGCCGTACACCGGCACGGCGCAGCTGATGTCAGCCGACCGGCAGCCCCTTCAGAGGCAACGTCTGCGCAGTCGGCACTCCACCCTTGGTGAGCGAGTCCGTCGGCAGCCCACCCTTCGTCGCCGTCTTGGCGGTGTCACCGAGGATCCCGCCGGCCGACCCCGCCGCCTGCCCCGCGGTCTGCTGCGCCGCGGGCGTCGCCTTCTTCACGGCCTGGCCGCTGGTCTGCCCGGCGGCCGGCAGTGCCTTCTCGACCGTCTTGCCACCGGTGCTGCCCGCGGCCTTGGTGACGTTCTGCGTCGCGGCGTCGACGGTGTTGCCGACGTGCGCCCCGTCCAGGGCGGTCAGTCCGCCGAGGTTGGGCGTGGCCGGCAGTTCGGTGGCCGCGCTCGCGGAGCCGGCCGCACCGACCCCGGCAGCCACTCCCGCTGCGGTGAGCAGCGCGGCACGGGCGATCCGGCGGGTCAGAGGGAGGGACATGATGCTCCTGTTGATCGACTGGGTGTTGATCGTCCGGGCTCGGACGCAGTGACTACCGCTCGAGGCCCGCGAAGGTTGCGGCGGCCAAACGTAAAGAGTTGGCAATGCGTCGCATAATCGGCTGCGTACATAAACGGGCAAAAGGTGCCTGGTACGAAAGTGTGCCGAATCCTTACAGCCCTTTGTTCTCAAGGCTTCCGACGGATTCGAGGGTGACGGGGCGAAAACCTGCGCGCAGCACGGGACCCGCGACGCCCCGTTACCCCGCGCGGGTGAAGGCCCGTACTACTGCCCGGTGACGATGCGGACCGCGTCCGCGACCTTCTCCGTCCCGCCCGTCTGCTGGGAGGCGGCCGTGCTCCACCGGCTGTCGGTGTTCCCGGCGCTCCACTCCCGGCCGCCGAAGGACACCCGCTCGATGTGCAGCGCGGTCGCGTTGGCGACGGCCCAGTGCGCCAGCTGCCACCCGCGCTGCCCGGCGGTGCGCCCCCTGGCCGGGCTCTTGCGGACATCGACGGGAACGGTGACCGTGTGCGCACCCGACGTCGGCGTCGGGGACGGCGAGGGCGTCGACGCGTGCCGGCGGCTCACCGCGGCCCCGGCCGGCTGCAGCACGCCCCGCCCGAAGTCCCGGACGAGTGCGGCCCGTACGGCGTCCGGTCCCGTGGCCTGGACGGTGGTGGGGTCGGGGCGGCCCTGGCAGGTCAGGGTGGCCGGCGCGTGCCCGGTGAGCGCGGCGGCGAGCAGCGCGGCGTCCGGCTCGTGCTTGGCGTACGCCTCGGGGAAGCCGCTGCGCTGCACGCGCTGCGCGGCGACGGTGAGCGGGAGGGTCTCGTAGTCGGGCACCTTGGCCAGGTGCTCGTAGAAGACGCCGGCCGCGTACGTCGGGTCCAGGATCTGCTGCTGCGTGCCCCAGCCCTGCGAGGGCCGCTGCTGGAACAGGCCGAGTGAGTCCCGGTCGCCGTGCTCGATGTTGCGCAGCCCCGACTCCTGGATCGAGGTCGCCAGCGCGATCGTCACGGCCCGCTCGGACATCCCGCGCCCGGTGCCGACGGCGGCGATCGTCGCCGCGTTCACCGCCTGCTCCGGGGTGAACTCGTACGCCCGGCCGTCGCCCGTGCCCGAGACGACCTTGCAGCCCGGTCCGTGGCCTCCGGTGACGTACTGCACCACGAGGTAGCCCGCGACGGCGAGCAGGATCACGAGGGCCGCGCCGAAGCGGAGGAGGCGGCCACGGCGTTTGCGGGGGGTAGACGGCTCTGGCACGCCGTACAAGGTAGCGGAGGCCGCTGTGGCTCCTGCTGCGGGTGTGGACAACTGTCGAAGGCCCGCGGGATAGGGTCGACGCCATGGCCGACACCTCGCTTGACCTCACCCTCGACGCGGCCGAGCTCACCGCGCGGCTCGTCGACTTCCCCTCCGAGAGCGGCACCGAGAAGCCCCTCGCCGACGCGATCGAGACCGCCCTGCGTGCCCTGCCGCACCTGACGGTCGACCGGTACGGCAACAACGTGATCGCCCGCACCGCCCTGGGCCGTCCGGAGCGGGTCGTCCTCGCCGGCCACATCGACACGGTGCCGATCGCGGACAACGTCCCCTCCCGGCTGGACGAGGACGGCGTCCTGTGGGGTTGCGGCACCTGCGACATGAAGTCCGGGGTGGCGGTCCAGCTGCGCATCGCGGCCACGGTCCCCGAACCCAACCGGGACCTCACCTTCATCTTCTACGACAACGAAGAGGTCGAGGCCGAGCGCAACGGCCTCAAGCACGTCGCCGAGGCCCACCCCGAGTGGCTGGAGGCCGACTTCGCGGTGCTGCTCGAGCCGTCGGACGGCCAGGTGGAGGGGGGCTGCCAGGGCACGCTCAGGGTGCTGCTGAAGACCAAGGGCGAGCGGGCGCACTCCGCGCGCGGGTGGATGGGGTCCAACGCGATCCACGCGGCCGCCCCGATCCTGGCCCGCCTCGCCTCGTACGAGCCCCGCTACCCGGTGATCGACGGCCTGGAGTACCGCGAGGGCCTGAACGCGGTGCGGATCTCGGGCGGGGTGGCCGGCAACGTCATCCCCGACGAGTGCGTGGTCACGGTCAACTTCCGCTACGCCCCCGACCGCACCGAGGAGGAGGCCGTCGACCACGTCCGCGAGGTGTTCGCGGACTGCGGCGTCGAGGAGTTCGTGATCGACGACCACAGCGGCGGCGCGCTGCCCGGCCTGTCCCACCCGGCCGCGGCGGCCTTCATCGAGGCGGTCGGCGGCACCCCGCAGCCCAAGTACGGCTGGACGGACGTCTCCCGCTTCTCCGCCCTCCGCATCCCAGCGGTCAACTACGGCCCCGGCAACCCGCATCTGGCGCACAAGCGGGACGAACGGGTGGAAACAGCGAAGATCCTCGCCGGTGAGGAACGCCTCCGCGCGTGGCTGACACGCTGAGATCCCCCGTCCGTAACCCGCGTAGACCTACCCTGAGGTGGAAACACCGCAAGCGGAGGGAGCGCACATGGCTACCGGAAACCCCGAGGGCAAGAAGGTGCCGCCGGACGAGCAGCGCCTGGGACCGGTCCTCCGACGGCGGGGCCAGGTGACGGCGAGCACCACGGACCAGCGGCTGCTGGACGCGGGCGGCCCCTCGGACTGGGTCCACACGGACCCCTGGCGCGTGCTGCGCATCCAGTCGGAGTTCATCGAGGGCTTCGGCACGCTCGCCGAACTTCCGCCCGCGATCAGCGTCTTCGGCTCGGCCCGCACGCCCGTCGACTCCCCGGAGTACGAGGCGGGCGTACGGCTGGGCAGCGCGCTGGTTCAGGCCGGGTGGGCGGTCATCACGGGCGGCGGTCCCGGCGCCATGGAGGCGGCCAACAAGGGCGCGTGCGAGGCGGGCGGCACCTCGGTCGGCCTCGGCATCGAGCTCCCCTTCGAACAGGGCCTCAACCCTTACGTCGACATCGGCCTCAACTTCCGCTACTTCTTCGTCCGGAAGATGATGTTCGTCAAGTACGCCCAGGGATTCGTCGTCCTCCCGGGCGGCCTCGGCACCCTGGACGAGCTCTTCGAGGCCCTGACCCTCGTACAGACCCAGAAGGTCACCCGGTTCCCGATCGTCCTGTTCGGCACCGAGTACTGGGGCGGCCTGGTCGACTGGCTCAAGAACACCGTGGTCTCCCAGGGCAAGGCGGCGCAGAGCGACCTCCTGCTGTTCCACGTGACGGACCAGGTGGAGGAGGCGGTCTCGCTGGTCTCGCGGGAGGCGGGCCGCTGACCTTCCGGTTCCGGGGGCCGGCGTCCTACGCCAGCCCCCGGCGGGCCACCGCCGGCGGCCGGTGCCCCGCGATGGACGCCACCATGTCCAGCACCTGCCGCGTCTGAGCCACCTCGTGCACCCGGTACACCCGCGCCCCGAGCCAGGCCGAGACGGCGGTGGTCGCCAGCGTCCCCACCACCCGCTCCTTCACCGGCTTGTCCAGCGTCTCGCCCACGAAGTCCTTGTTGGACAGCGAGACCAGCACAGGCCACCCGGTCTCCACCATCTCCCCGAGCCGCCGCGTCGCCTCCAGACTGTGCCGGGTGTTCTTCGCGAAGTCGTGCCCCGGATCGATCAGCACCGACTCGCGCGGCACCCCGAGCGCCACCGCCCGCTCGGCCAGCCCCACGGTCACCCGCAGGATGTCCGCCATGACGTCGTCGTACGTCACCCGGTGCGGACGCGTCCGTGGCTCGGCGCCCCCCGCGTGCGTGCACACGAGCCCCACCCGGTAGCGCGCCGCGACCTCCGCGAGGGCGGGGTCCACCCCTCCCCACGCGTCGTTCAGCAGGTCGGCCCCCGCCTCGCACACGGCCTGCCCGACCTCGGCCCGCCAGGTGTCCACGCTGATCACGACGTCCGGGAAGCGCCGCCGCACCTCCGCCACGAACCCCACGGTCCGCCGCGCCTCCTCCTCGGCGGTGACCTCCTCGCCCGGGCCCGCCTTCACCCCGCCGACGTCGATGATGGCGGCCCCCTCCGCCACCGCCTGCTCCACGCGCGCGAGGGCCGGCTCGTCGCGGAAGGTCGCCCCCTGGTCGTAGAAGGAGTCGGGGGTCCGGTTCACGATCGCCATGACCACCGGCTCGTGCGCCGGGAACTCGCGCCTGCCCAGCCTGAGCATCCCCTGTGACCTCTCGTAGTACGACCTGCGTGGTACGACCTGCGTGTCCGGGCCTTTCGGCCGCCTGTGACCCTAACTGTCAGCGTCGCATGGCACGATCGGACCCTGACATATTCAGCTTCCTGACATCGAGCTTGGGGACCGCAGCGATGGTTATGTTCTTGTTCCTGGTCGTCGCTCTCGCCGTCGTGGTCGCCGCGGTGACCCTGGCCGTGGTGGGCGGCGGAGAGGGCGAGGGCCCGCTGCCCGAGGTGGCCCCGGAGCGCCTGCAGGACCCCCTGCCGCCGGACCGCCCGCTCGACCGCGCCGACGTCGACGCCCTGCGCTTCCCGCTCGCCGCCCGCGGCTACCGCATGGCGGACGTCGACGACGCCCTGAACCGCCTCGCCGCCGAGCTCGCCGAGCGGGACGCCCGCATCGCCGACCTGGAGTCCGCGCTGGCGGGCGCCCGGGCCGCCGCCCACGTGTCCATCGAGAAGCCGCAGCGCGGCCAGGAGGACCACCAGTGAGCGACGGCACGGCGATCACCGGTCCGGACGGCGCCCTGCGCTGCCCCTGGGCCCTGTCGACCGAGGACTACGTGGCGTACCACGACGAGGAGTGGGGCCGCCCGGTCCACGGCGACGACGCCCTCTACGAACGCCTCAGCCTCGAGGCATTCCAGTCCGGCCTGTCCTGGATCACCATCCTGCGCCGCCGCGCCGGCTTCCGGGCCGCCTTCGCCGACTTCCGGATCGAGAAGGTCGCCGCGTTCACCGAGACCGACCGGGCCCGCCTTCTCACCGACCCCGGCATCATCCGCAACCGGGCCAAGATCGACGCGACGCTCGCCAACGCGCGCGTGCTGGCGCAGTGGACGCCGGGCGAGCTGGACGAGCTGATCTGGTCCCACGCGCCGCAGCCGGGCCCGGCCCCCCTGACCCTGGGCGACGTCCCGGCCGTCACCGAGGAGTCGACGGCCCTGTCCAAGGCACTGAAGAAGAGGGGCCTGCGTTTCGTGGGGCCCACGACGGCGTACGCGCTGATGCAGGCGTGCGGTCTGGTCAACGACCATCTGGCGGCCTGCGCCGTCAGACAGGGCTGATCATCAGCGGCCCAGGTACTTCGGCTTCTCCTTGTTGACGAAGGCCTGCACCGCGATCATGTGGTCGTCGGAGGACCCGGCCCGTGTCTGCAGCTCGTCCTCCTTGTCGAGCGTCTCGTCGAGCGAGTGCGTCAGTCCGTAGGCCGTCGCCTCCTTGATGGCCGCGTAGGCGACCGTCGGCCCCTCGGCGAGCGCCCGCGCCACGTTCTCCGCCTCGGCGCGCAGCTCGCCCGCCGGGACGAGACGGTTGGCGATCCCCAGCTCGTGCGCCTCCTGAGCGGTGACGCTCCGCGGGAACAGCAGCAGGTCGGCGGCGCGACCCGGCCCCACCACCCGCGGCAGCGTCCACGACATCCCCGAGTCCGCGGTCAGGGCGACACCCGCGAACGACGTGTTGAAGGCGGCGGTGTCGGCCACGATCCGGTAGTCCGCCACCAGCGCCAGCCCGAAGCCCGCACCGGCCGCGACCCCGTTCACGCCGGCCACCACGGGCTTCGGCATCCCCGCCAGCGCCCGCACGATCGGGTTGTAGTGCTCGCGCACCGTGCTCATCGTGTGTCCGGACCCCGTCTCGCGGTCCTGCGCCAGCAACCCGACGTGCTCCTTGAGGTCCTGCCCCACACAGAAGGCCCGCTCCCCGGCGGCCGTCAGCAGCACCGCTCGTACGGCGTCGTCGGCCGCCGCCTCCTGGACGGCGTCCCGCAGCGCGACCTTCGTGGCGATGTTCAGCGCGTTCATCGCCTCGGGCCGGTTCAGCGTGATCGTCGCGAGCCCGTCGGACACCTCGTAGAGCACGGTGTCGGCCATGGTCAGTCCCCTCCGTTGGTACGACCGGTCAGTACGTCTCGGTACGAAGGACAGCATGACGGAGATCGCCGTGCGCGCACCGGACCGCACGTGTGACCTGCGTCAAAGAATTCTCACCGGTTTCCGGTCGGCGGATGTCCGGGCGGCGGCGCAGTATCGCAGTCACATCGCCGAATTGGGTGGTTTTGCTCGCGCGCGTTGCCCAAGCGATGCCGACTGATGTTGGTCATCGGGTCCTGAGATGCGGGATAATGGCCTGGAAGCAATGTGTTCGATGCCGGTGTCGCGTGTCCAAGTCCCACGCCTGGACCGCGCGTGCCCTCCCGGGCCGTCGGCCTTTGACGATGAGCTGGTTTCAGGAAGGGGAACGAGCATGGCGGCCATGAAGCCGCGAACGGGTGATGGCCCGCTCGAGGTGACCAAGGAGGGGCGGGGCATCGTCATGCGCGTTCCGCTCGAAGGCGGCGGTCGGCTCGTCGTCGAGTTGACCCCTGACGAGGCCGACGCGCTCGGCGACGCCCTCAAGAAGGTCGTCGGCTGACGCGGAAGCGACCATACCCTTTCGACAACCCCGGCACCCACGCGGTGCCGGGGTTGTTGTCTGTGTGCCTCGTCACCGCTTGACGGCGCACAGCAGGCCGTCGCCCACCGGCAGCAGCGACGGCATCAGTTCCTGGCTCTCCCGCACCGCGCGCAGCAGCTCCCGCAGCCGCAGCACCTCGGTCGGCTGCGGTCCCGAGTCGACCGTCCTGCCGTTGGCGAAGACGCCCTCGAAGACCACCAGGCCCCCCGTACGGAGCAGGCGCAACGATTCAGCGAGGTAGTCCATGACCTCCTGCCGGTCGCCGTCGCAGAAGACCAGGTCGTAGCCGGCGTCCGCGAGGCGCGGCAGCACGTCGAGGGCACGGCCCGGGATGAAGCGGGCGCGGTTGCTGGCGAAACCGGAGGCGCGGAAGGCCTGGCGGGCGAACTGCTGGTGCTCCGGCTCGGGGTCGACGGTGGTCAGCACCCCGTCCGGGCGCATGCCGTGCAGGAGGTGGATACCGGAGACGCCGGTGCCGGTACCGATCTCGGCCACCGCCTTCGCGTCCACCGAGGCGGCCAGCAACCGCAGCGCGGCGCCCGTGCCGGGCGACACCGAGCGCAGCCCCGCCTCACGGGCCCGGTCCCGGGCCCAGCGCACCGCTTCGTCCTCGGCGGCATAGGCGTCGGCGAACGCCCAGCTTGCCTGCCGGTTGCCGGTAATGACCCTCTCCTGTCCCCGTGGTTGCCTGGGCGTGACTGTATCCGTTGGGGCCGGGAACCCGCAGATGGGACCGGGCGTTTAGAGGGTGGGAGACGACGCCGGGGGGACACGGTTGGATCACGACGACGAGCGGGGGCTCGAGGAGCCGCTGACGCGGCGGCACGAGCCGGATCAGCCCCCATCAAATTCTCGTAAAACCGCTTATCCGGTCCTAACGGGCGAGGTGGCTATGGTAGGGGCTCCACTGGACACCACCAGAGATGACAGGGGAGGTGCGGCCGCGCCCAACGGGGACCGGGGTGGAGTGCTCAGGCGCTTCCTCGGATCAGCGGGCAGGCCGAAATCCGTGAACGACACCGCTGCTGACCCCAGCCACGCCGCTGACCACGCCCAGACCGCGACGTTCTCCACCGACGCGGACGGGCAGGCGTGGACTCCGCCCACCTGGGAGGAGATCGTCAGCATGCACAGTGGTCGCGTCTACCGGCTGGCGTACCGCCTCACCGGTAACCAGCACGACGCCGAGGACCTCACCCAGGAGGTCTTCGTCCGCGTCTTCCGCTCCCTGTCGACCTACACGCCGGGCACCTTCGAGGGCTGGCTGCACCGCATCACCACCAACCTGTTCCTGGACATGGTCCGCCGCAAGCAGCGCATCCGATTCGACGCCCTCGGCGAAGACGCGGCCGAGCGGCTGCCCAGTCGCGAGCCCACCCCGCAACAGGCCTTCAACGACGCCCACTTCGACGCGGACGTCCAACAGGCCCTCGACACCCTCGCGCCCGAGTTCCGCGCCGCGGTCGTGCTGTGCGACATCGAGGGACTGTCGTACGAGGAGATCGCCGCGACCCTCGGGGTCAAGCTCGGCACGGTCCGCTCCCGGATCCACCGCGGCCGCTCCCAGCTGCGCAAGGCCCTCGCGCACCGCGCGCCGCAGGCCCGCACCGGCGAGCGCCGCTCCTTCGTGCCACGCGTGGCCGCTCTGGGGGGAGGGGGCGCGACCGCGTGAGTGGATCACGACCCGATCCGGCCGAGCGACGCCTCGCCGAGCAGCATCTGGGAGACCGACTCTCCGCCCTGGTGGACGGAGAGCTCGGTCATGAGACGCGTGAGCGAGTCCTCGCCCACCTGGCGACGTGCGCCAGGTGCAAGGCGGAGGCGGACGCGCAGCGACAGCTGAAGAACGTCTTCGCGGAGGCGGCCCCGCCGCCGCCCTCCGAGAGCTTCCTGGCCCGGCTCCAGGGGCTGCCCGGAGGAGGTGATCCCGACGACGGCGGCTCGCCGTTCGGCGGGGGAGGCTTTCCCGGCGGACTCTCCGGAAGAGGTGGCGCCACCGGAGTCCTCGGGCTGAAGCGCGGCGAACGCTTCGCGTTCGACTACGTCCCCTCCCGTTCGCCCACCGCCCCCGCCCTTCCCGCCTCCGACCGCGGCTTCCGCATCCATGACGTCGGCCGGCCCGACACCGACCGCTCCGCCTCGCGCGGGATGCGGTTCGCGTTCGTCGCCGCCGGTGCGGTCTCGCTCGCCGCGATCGCGCTGGGCGGTGTCACGGCCGGTGCGCCGACGGGACTGGACGCGCGGGCCGGGGCCGACAGCAATGTGACGCCGGCGCGTACGCCGGCGACGGGAGCGGCCACGTCGCCCGAGGGCCAGCGGCGCCGTGGTGTGGGGCCGCTGCTCGCCCAGGGGCAGGGCGGACGCTCGCTCGGGGACACCCCGGTGGCCCCGACCCAGCTGTCCGCACCGCTGCTGCCGGGCGTGCCCAGCCCCGCCACCGGTGACCGGACGATCCACACGCTGACGGCGCCCGTCCTGGCCGGCGCCGCGGTGATGTCCCCGCTCATACGTCCGCTCACCGCCGTCTCGCCGCTGACTCTGACCTCCACCACCGCTCCCGAGGTCAGGACTCCCGGGCTGCTCGCCGCGACCGTCCCCGACCCTACGGCCACGCCCTCCGCCAACGGCTCCCGCTGACCGGCATCTGCGCCTCGGAGCTGGAACCTGGTTGAATCCAAGGTGAACCGTGCCCGCGACGACGAAGCGGGCGCGGAGCCGACGAACCGCGTCCGCGACGGGCTGCGCCGCGGTCAGCTGTGGGGAGCACATGAACCAGGGGAAGCCCACCAGGCCGAAGTGGTGGAACCGGGGGCCCCGGGAGGCCGGCCCCACGGGCGACTTCGAGCTGCAACGCCCGACAGCGCCCACCGCCGACGAACCGCCCTCTCCCGAGGCCCCCACCGAGCCCTCGACCGACTACGAACTGGCTGGCCCTGCGGAGGCGCCGACCGGTGAGTCGGCTGAGTCGGCGGTGCCCCGGGGGTCCGAGGCGGACGGTGACGCTGGGTTGGGTCGGAACGGCGAGGCGGAAAGCTCTACGCCTGCCGAAGGTGCGGAGTCAGCTTCGCCTCCCGTCGATTCCGTGTCCGAGCCTGCGGTCGCATCTCCTGCGCCGGCCCCCGAGTCCGAGACGGGCGGTGACTTCGAGCTGGCTCGTCCTGCGGAGGTGTCCGCCGACCTCGCGGATACCGCTCGGCAGGGTGAGGTGGAAGCCTCCGCGCCCGCGGCCGTGGTTCCGGAAGGGGGGTCGGCCCCCGTCGAGGGGCCCAAGCCCCTGCACGATCCCGATCCCTACAGCACCCCGCCCTACGGCGAACCCGGGCCCTGGGCCCCCGCGCCGCCCGTTCAGCACCCCGCGGCCACGTCGGCACCGCCCGGTGACCCGGCGGCCTCGCCCTGGCAGAACTACGATCCGTGGGCCGCCGTACCCCTCCAGCAGACCGGCACGCCCGTCGACGACGAGGTCAGACGGCGGCGGCGGGTGCGCAGGGCGTTGGTCGGTGGGGCCGTCGGGCTGGCGCTGGTGTCCGGAGGCGTCGGGGGTGTCGTCGGGGCCTATGTCGAGCGGAACGGGGACGCGGGGACCGTGGCCTTGCCGCAGGCCGGGAAGGAGCCGGCGGGGCGGGCGCCGGACAGCGTGGCGGCGATCGCCGCGCGGGCGTTGCCCAGTGTGGTGACCCTGCACGTCAGCGGCGCCAACGAGTCCGGCACCGGCACCGGATTCGTGCTCGACGACCAGGGGCACATCCTCACCAACAACCACGTGGTCCAACCCGCGGGCTCCTCCGGCGACATATCCGTGACCTTCAACGACGGGGACACCGCCAAGGCCACCGTCGTCGGCAGGGACACCGGGTACGACCTGGCGGTGGTCAAGGTCAGCGGGGTGAGCGATCTCAAGCCCATGCCGCTCGGCAACTCCGACAACGTCCAGGTCGGCGACCCGGTCGTCGCCATCGGCGCCCCCTTCGACCTGTCCGGCACCGTCACCTCCGGCATCATCAGCGCCAAGGAACGGCCCATCACCGCTGGCGGCGACAGCTCGGACGGCAGCGACGTGTCGTACGTGGACGCCCTGCAGACCGACGCGCCCATCAACCCCGGCAACTCCGGCGGGCCCCTCCTCGACTCCCACGCCCGGGTCATCGGCATCAACTCCGCCATCCGTTCCGCCGACGGGAGCACGGACTCCGGCACCGGCCAGTCCGGCTCGATAGGCCTCGGCTTCGCGATCCCGGTCAACCAGGCCAAGCGCGTCGCCGAGGAGCTGATCAGCAGTGGCAAGGCGACCCACCCCGTCATCGGCGTCACCCTCGACATGAACTACACCGGCGACGGAGCCCGCGTCGCTCAGAAGGCCGACGGCGGCGGCCCCGCGGTCAGCAAGGCCGGCCCCGGCGACAAGGCCGGCATCGAGGCGGGCGACCTCATCACCGCGGTCGACGGCGAACGCGTCCACTCCGGCGAGGAACTGATCGTCAGGACCCGCGCCCACCGCCCAGGCGACCGTCTGCAGCTGACGGTGGTGCGCGACGGTGTACCGCGAACCGTCACGCTGGTGCTCGGGTCCTCGGGCGGCAGCTGACCGGAACCTCGCGGATCGGCCCGAAACGGTGGCCGTCCAAGGCAAACATCCCGGAAAACCACCACCGGGACGCACGCGGAACGCCCGGGGCGGTACCGGTTCGACGGGATCGCCGGGTACCGTGGATCCGGCCCGGACCACGGAAGACCCGCACCGACCGCTGAGGGCCGAGGACCGAGGACATCGCGAGGAGCTTCAGGTGTTCAATGACATAGGACCGCTCGAGCTGCTGACGATCATCGTGATCGCCGTGCTCGTCTTCGGTCCGGACAAGCTCCCGAAGGTCATCCAGGACGTCATGCGGACGATCCGGAAGATCCGAGAGTTCTCGGAGAGCGCCAAGGCGGACATCCGGCAGGAACTGGGCCCGGAGTTCAAGGACTTCGAGTTCGAGGACCTCCACCCCAAGACGTTCATCCGCAAGCACCTGGACAGCGACGAACTGGGGCTCAAGGAGATCCGCAACGGCTTCGACCTGAAGAAGGAGATGGCCGAGGTCACGGAGGCCGTCCAGACCTACGACACCGACGCCTCGTCCTCCTCGTCCGCCACTCCCTCCGCAGGCCCGTCCGGCCCGTCCGGTTCCTCCGGCGGCCGCGTCGACATGACCAAGAAGCCCGAGGAGGACGGCCGCCCGCCCTTCGACGCGGACGCCACCTGAGTCGTACCGCGTGACGCGTTTCATACGCTGTCGCGCCCTCCGACGGCCTGAACCCGCGCTTCTGTGTGACCCACGCGCCGGGAGGTTTCCCGGCTGCCCGGAGCGGGGTGGCTATGCTGCCGAGTTGATGTGCGGACCGGACGAGTCAGCCCGAAGGGGGGCGGGCCGCTCCGGTTCGACGAGAGCGAGGAGGCGTCCGGGCAATGGAGACGACGAGTCGGGCAGTCGCGCAGGCGTCGGCCGCGGAGGGCGGACAACAGGTCCCCTCCGCCCGGCGCACGGTCGACGGCTACCTGCAGGCGCCCTTCCCGTGGTACGGCCTCGACGAGGCCTTCACGGGGCCGCGCTGGCTGATGCAGGTCGGGACGGCGGCCGACGGGGCCGTCGAGCACGGGTCGATCGGGCACGGCGACGAGCCCTCGGTCAAGAACGAGGCCGGCTCCACCGGTGAGCCGCGGGAGAAGTTCGCGGTGGTGGTGACCGTCGCCGCGAACCCGTCCCGGCGCAGCGCCGACGGCACGGGGCTGCTCGAGGCCACGTCGGTCTCCTCGGCGGCGTGGCTGGCGGGGGTGGGCCTGCTGTCGTTCACCTGGCCCGGCCAGATGGACCACAGCCTGCGCGACGACTGGCTGGAGCAGCAGACGGAGACGGCGTGGGCGCTGGCCGACGACCTCGAGGGCCCCGAGTGGTCGACGCTCTCGCTGCCCGTGGACGGCGTGCCCACGCCCTTCCACTACCGGGAGTCCGAGTTCGGCTGGGTGCTCGCCGGATCCACCCAGGAAGGGGTGCACGTGGGGGCGTACGGGAGAGGGATGAGCGCGTACGGACTCGGCTTCGCCATGATCAAGGACATCGGCACCTACGCGTAGGCGGCGCGGGCACGACGAAGGGGCACCATCCCGCCGGATGGCGCCCCGCGGTCGTACCCCGTGGTCGTACGAAGGCTAGAACTTGTTCTTCGGGGTGATCCCCAGGGACAGCCCCGAAAGGCCCCGCTGGCGGCCTCCCAGCTTCCCCGCGATCGCCTTCAGGGCCGCGCCCGCCGGGCTGTCCGGGTCGCTCAGCACCACCGGCTTGCCCTCGTCGCCGCCCTCGCGGAGGCGGACGTCGATCGGGATGGAGCCGAGGACGGGGACCGTCGCGCCCGTCGTGCGGGTGAGGCCGTCGGCGACCGTCTGGCCGCCGCCCGTGCCGAAGACGTCGACCATCTCGCCGCAGTGCGGGCAGGGCAGCCCGGACATGTTCTCGACCACGCCGACGATCTTCTGGTGGGTCTGCACGGCGATGGAGCCCGCGCGCTCGGCGACCTCGGCCGCCGCCTGCTGAGGCGTCGTCACGACCAGGATCTCGGCGTTCGGGACCAGTTGGGCGACGGAGATGGCGATGTCGCCGGTGCCCGGCGGCAGGTCCAGGAGCAGGACGTCCAGGTCGCCCCAGTACACGTCCGCGAGGAACTGCTGCAGCGCCCGGTGCAGCATCGGGCCGCGCCACACCACCGGCGCGTTCCCCTGGATGAACATGCCGATGGAGATGACCTTCACGCCGTTCGCCGACGGCGGCATGATCATGTTCTCGACCTGGGTCGGACGGCCGTCCGCGCCCAGCATGCGCGGCACGCTGTGCCCGTAGATGTCGGCGTCGACCACGCCCACCTTCAGGCCGTCGGCGGCCATCGCGGCCGCCAGGTTCACCGTCACCGAGGACTTGCCGACGCCGCCCTTGCCGGAGGCGACGGCGTAGACGCGGGTGAGGGAGCCGGGCTTGGCGAAGGGGACCTCGCGCTCGGTCTGGCCGCCGCGCAACGCGTTGGCCAGCTCCTTGCGCTGCTCGTCGCTCATCACGTCCAGGGAGACGTCGACGCGGGTGACGCCCTCGACCCGGGAGACCGCCTCGGTCACCCGCTGTGTGATGGTCTCGCGCATCGGGCAGCCGGAGACCGTCAGGTACACGGTGACCGCGACCGCCCCGTCCGCGCCGATGTCGACCGACTTGACCATCCCGAGCTCGGTGATGGGGCGGTTGATCTCGGGGTCGTTCACCGTCGCCAGTGCCTCGCGCACCGCGTCTTCGCTAGCCATACAGACGATGGTACGGCTCGGTAGCCTGGCCCCGGTAAGCCCGTCACCGGTCGTCTACGTCACGTCCCCGCGACCGTTCTGCCGGGAATACGGTGTGTTCGTGGTGGCCGTCCGTGCGGTGCTCCAGCTCCTTCATCAGGTCCTGCAGCTCGGAGCGGATCCAGTCGCGGGTGGCGACCTCGCCGAGGCCGATGCGCAGGGCGGCGATCTCCCGGGTCAGGTACTCGGTGTCCGCGATGGACCGCTCGTTCTGCTTGCGGTCCTGCTCGAGGTTGACCCGGTCGCGGTCGTCCTGTCTGTTCTGCGCGAGCAGGATCAGCGGGGCCGCGTAGGAGGCCTGCAGGGACAGCATCAGGGTCAGGAAGATGAACGGGTAGTTGTCGAAGCGCAGGTTGTGCGGCGCGGACACGTTCCACACCACCCACAGCACGATGACGACCGTCATCCAGACGATGAACCTGCCGGTGCCCAGGAAGCGGGCGATGCGCTCCGAGAGGCGTCCGAAGGCCTCCGGGTCCCACTCGGGCAGCAGCCGGCGGCGCGGCGCGCGCGGCTGGTCGAGACGGACACGCGTGCGCGTGGTCGCCGTCGCGCCCGCCGGGGTCCGCTCGCGCGTGCTCTCGCGCTCAGGCGTCATGAGCGGCCACCCCCTCGTCCTCGTCCAGGTGGAACTCGGTCTCCCGCCAGTCCTCGGGCAGCATGTGGTCCAGCACGTCGTCCACGGTCACCGCGCCGAGCAGCGACCCGGACTCGTCGACCACGGGCGCCGCCACCATGTCGTACGTCGCGAAGAACCCGGCGACCACCGGCAGCGCGGCCTCCGGGTCGAGGGGCTGCAGGGCGTCGTCGATGATCGAGCTGACCAGCGTGTACGGGGGGTCGCGCAGCAGGCGCTGGAAGTGGACCGTGCCGAGGTACTTGCCGGTCGGTGTCTCGTCGGGCGGGCGGCAGACGTAGACCTGGGCGGCGAGGGCGGGGGAGAGGTCGGCGTTGCGCACGCGCGCGAGGGCGTCGGCGACGGTGGCGTCCGGCCGCAGCACGATCGGCTCGGTGGTCATCAGACCGCCCGCCGTGTGCTCCTCGTACGACATCAGGCGCCGCATGTCGGCCGCGTCGGAGGGCTGCATCAGGCTCAGCAGCCGCTCCTTGTCCTCCTCGGGGAGTTCGGAGAGCAGGTCGGCCGCGTCATCCGGGTCCATGGCCTCCAGGACGTCGGCGGCGCGCTCCTCCTTCAGCTTGCCGAGGATCTCGATCTGGTCGTCCTCCGGGAGCTCCTCGAGGACGTCGGCGAGCCGGTCGTCGTCGAGGGCGGCGGCCACCTCCGCGCGCCGCTTGGGGGAGAGGTGGTGCAGGACGTTCGCCAGGTCCGCGGGGCGCAGCTGCTCGAAGGTGGCCAGGAGGCTCTCGGCGCCCTGCCCGTGCTCCTCCAGGGAGAAGCCGGTCACGGCGGACCACTCCACGGTCAGTTGCTCGCCCCTGGCCCGCCGGAAGGCGCCGCCCTTCCTGCCCTTGCGGACGAAGACACGGTCCACCTCCCACTCCCTGCGGGCCGGCAGCTGCTGCACCGCCATGTCGAGGACGGTGACCTCCTCGCCGGTCTCGACGAGCGTGACCCGGCGGTCCAGGAGCTCGCCGAAGGCCAGCCGCTCGGTGGGGCGTTGCTCGAAGCGGCGGACGTTGAGCACTCCGGTGGCGATGACCTGGCCGGACTCGATGCTGGTCACCCGGGTCATCTGCAGGAAGATGCGGCGGCGGGTGGGCAGTTCGACGACGAGGCCGAGGACGCGCGGGGGCCGGCGGCCGACGCGCAGCATGACGACCAGGTCGCGCACGCGGCCCACCTGGTCGCCGTTGGGATCGAAGACGGGGACGCCGGCGAGGTGCGAGACGAAGATCCGGGGGGCGGCGCCTGCCATGGTCGTGCTTCCTTTTCGTGCGGGGTTCGTTGTGCGGTGCTCTTCCGAATTGCCCGCTCGGGTGGGCTTCAGGCTAGCCCGTCCCGATCGGATACGCCCTGGTGACGGGTCCGGACGGTCCGGCTCCGCCGGGGGGCGCCGGCCCCTGTAGGGTGCCGAGCACCGTTCAGGACAGCCGTTCAGAAAGGCAGCCGTGTCTGTGACTGCGAGGTCCGTGGGCCGTACTCGTGGGGCGGTGCTCACCGGCGCCGTGTGGGCGCTGGTCGTGACGGGGACGGGGGTCCTGACCGGGTGCAGCGAGAACCCCGACGCGGGCACCAACGGGGTCGGCAAGCTGCCGGCCGCCACCATCCAGTCGAAGACGCGGGCGGCCGCCGCGTCCGCGGGCGCCGTGCGCCTCGCCGGAAACGTCGTCACCAACGGGCGCACGTACACCCTGGACATGCGGTTGAAGTCCGGCGGTGCCACCGGCTCGGTCACCTCCAAGGGGGAGGCCTTCGGGCTGCTGCGGATCGGCGAGCGGCTGTACCTGAAGGCGGACGCGGGCTTCTGGAACCACGCCGACGGGCACGCGGACACCTCCGCGGCGGGCAAGCTCGACGGCAAGTACGTGAAGGTGCCGCAGGGCGACCCCTCGTACAGGAAGTTCAGCGGCTTCACGGACAAGGACGTCCTCCTCGGGGGACTGCTGACGCTGCACGGCTCGCTCGCGACCGACGGGCACCACGAGCAGGCGGGTACCCGCACCATCCGCATCACGGGTGACAAGGGCTCAGGAGGCACGCTGGACGTGTCCCTGGAGGGCGAGCCGTATCCGCTGCGTCTGCAGCGGGCGGGCGGCGCGGGGACGCTGACCTTCTCGGCGTGGGACAAGGACTTCGCCCTGACCGAACCGCAGAAGGACGAGACCGTGGACTACGGCAGGCAGCTGCCGGCGTCCTGATGCCTCACCGGTGTCGTTTCCTCTTCACGAGCAGCCGGTGCAGCCCCGCGGGGACCGGCTGACGGGTCGTCGCCGGCGTCGGCACGGGTGCCTCGGCCAGGCTGTCCTCGGGCAACGGCGTTGTCGCCCCGGTCGGTTCGAGGCGCAGCACCCGGCACTCGCGGGCCCACCGCCCGGTCATCGCCTCGCCGTCGGGCGCGTTGAGCCGCTTGCCCTTCAGCTCGGCCACCGTCGCCTCCCAGGCCTCGGAACCCGACGCCAGCTCGACGACCCTCGCCTGCCAGGAGACCAGCCGGCCTCCCCGGTCCTTGCTGCGCACCGTGACCTCGGCCATGTCGCCGTCGGCCAGCCCCGTCAGCGGCTGCTCGCCCGGCCCGTCGCCGACGACACACGCGGCCCCCTCGTGCCACACGTGCCACAGCGCCCGGACGGGCACGCCCCGGCCCTTGACCCAGACGAGCCCGGACTTCTTCGTGGCCTCCTCGACGAGGGCCTGCTCGAGCAGCTCGCTTGTCATGGGCTCAGCCTAACCAGGCCGCTCACAGCCAGCCGTTGCGCTTCAGCGCCCGGTGGATGCCGACGCAGAGGAGGACCGTCAGGCCGAGGACGGTCGGGTAGCCGTAGCGCCAGTGCAGTTCGGGCATGTTGTCGAAGTTCATGCCGTAGACACCGGTCACCATCGTCGGTACGGCGATGATGGCGGCCCAGGCGGTGATCTTCCGCATGTCCTCGTTCTGCGCCACGGACGCCTGCGCGAGGTTGGCCTGGAGGATCGAGTTGAGCAGCTCGTCGAAGCCGACGACCTGCTCCTGGACGCGGGTGAGGTGGTCGGCGACGTCCCGGAAGTACTTCTGGATGTCGGGGTCGACCAGCAGCATCGGCCGTTCGCTCAGCAGCTGCAGCGGACGCAGCAGCGGCGCCACCGCCCGCTTGAACTCCAGTACCTCGCGCTTGATCTGGTAGATCCGCGCCGAGTCGACACCGCGCGCGACCCCGCCGCGGCCCGGCGAGAAGACCTCGGTCTCCACCGCGTCGATGTCGTCCTGCATCGCGTCGGCGACCGCGAGATAGCCGTCCACGACATGGTCGGCGATGGCGTGCAGGACGGCCGAGGGGCCCTTGGCGAGCAGTTCGGGGTCGTCCTGCAGACGGTGCCTGAGGGCGCGCAGCGAGCCCTGGCCGCCGTGCCGGACGGTGATGAAGAAGTCCCGGCCGGTGAAGCACATGACCTCGCCGGTCTCGACGATCTCGCTGTTGGCGGTGAGTTCGTCGTGCTCGACGTAGTGGATCGTCTTGAAGACGGTGAACAGCGAGTCGTCGTAGCGCTCCAGCTTGGGCCGCTGGTGGGCCTGGACGGCGTCCTCGACGGCCAGCGGGTGCAGCCCGAACTCGCTCGCGATACCGGAGAACTCGGCCTCGGTCGGCTCGTGCAGCCCGATCCACACGAAGCCCCCGTCGCGGCGCACCTGACGCATCGCCTCGTGCGGGGCGAGCGGCTGGGGCGTCTGGACGCGGGCCCCGTCGCGGTAGACGGCGCAGTCGACGACGGCGGAGGGGGTCCGGGGGTCGCGCGTCGTGTCGTACCCGGCGGTGTCCGTGCGCGGCGAGACGCGGGACGGGCGGACCGCTGCGCGCAGGTCACGGATCATCGACATGGCGGGCTCCTTCGTGACGGGCAGCGAAAGGCGCCGACGACGGGTGGAACTGCCCGGAATGGGGACGTCCTGACGGCATGTGCTCGGCACGTCCACAAAGCGGGGAGCACCGCACCGTCGCGGTGGCGGGCTTCGCTACTGATTCAGATCAGACAGATCAGGCAGAACGAAACGAAGTGCTCTTCCGCGTGAAGACGTGAGCGTGAAAGGCGGGGGCAGCCCAGGCCGGATCAGGCGGGTCAGCGGCGGGAAGAGCGAGCGGTACTGCACGGGTGACTTCGATCCATGACAGCCCCACCTCCTCCGGCCGGTCCCCCGTAAGGGAGTCTCCATGGCGTCGGGACCCGATCGACGCTCCCGCGTGCTGCCTCGACGACCGGGCCAGAGTACCAGCCACCCCATCTGTCAAGGTCCCTGCTTTGCCTGGTCCCGGCGAGTTCTATGCTCGCCGCATGGTTGATGTTCTTCCTCTGGTCGAGGCGAGGCTGCGCACCGCGCTGGGCGAACCGGACGCCCGCGCGGCGGTCACGTTCCTGGGCGCCGACCCCATCGAGGTGCTCCGCTTCCGCGAGGACGACATCGTCCGCTACGCCACGCTCGGCATGTCCGCGCAGCCCATGGGCGACCCCACGGCGATGGTCGCCGACCCCGTCAAGGGCCCCCGCGCCGAACTGGTCCTCTCGGTACGGGCGGGCCTCGCCGACACCGACAAGGCGCTGCGCCCGCTCGCGGTGCTCGCCGCGTCCCCGCAGGTCGAGGGGGTGATCGTGGCCCCGGGCGCCTCGCTCGACGTCGGCGGCCCGCTGTGGCCGTCGGCCCCGTTCAGCTCCGTCCTCGTCGCCGAGCCGGGCGGTCTGGTCGAGGACCTCGACCTGGACGAGCCCCTCGACCCGGTCCGCTTCCTGCCGCTGCTCCCGATGACCCCCAACGAGGCCGCCTGGAAGCGCGTCCACGGCGCCCAGGCCCTCCAGGAGCGCTGGCTGACGCACGGGACGGACCTCAGGGATCCGTCCCGCGCGTCCGTCTCCCTGGCGTGAGCAAGCTCACCAACGGGAGGCTCGTTTCCATCAGTTGGCGAAGACGGTGACACCGTCCTCGGCCGCGTGCTTCGGCTCCAGTTCTTCCGCCTCGTGAATGAGGGAGTTCCGGCGGACCAGGACCACGAGCGCGCCCAGCGCGGCGGTGGCCGCCGCGACCACGAACGGGATGCGGATGTCGGTCCACTCCTCGATCTTCGGCGCGAAGTAGGGAGCCGCGGCCGCCGCGAACCAGCGCACGAAGTTGTAGCCCGCGCTCGCCACCGGGCGCGGGGCGTCCGACACGCCGAGCGCCAGTTCCGTGTACACCGTGTTGTTCACGCCGATGAAGGCACCGGACAGGACGGTGCAGACGACGGCGGCGGTGTGGTCGCCGTACCCGAGGACGAGCACGTCGGCCGCCAGCAGGACCAGCGAGCCGCCGAGCACCTTCAGCGAGCCGAACCGTGCCTGCAGACGCGGCGCCACGATCACCGAGAAGACGGCGAGCAGCACGCCCCAGCAGAAGAACACGGCACCCGACTTGTACGGCGTCATGTTCAGCACGAACGGGGTGAAGGCCAGCACGGTGAAGAACGTGTAGTTGTAGAAGAACGCCGAGACGGCCGCCGAGGCCAGGCCCCCGTGCCCGAGCGCCTTGATCGGGTCGAGCAGGGAGGTCTTCCGGGCGGGCTTCGGCTGCTCCTTCAGGAACGCCGTGATGCACAGGAACCCGACCGCCATCAGGAACGCGGTGCCGAAGAACGGGTAGCGCCAGCTCTGGTTGCCGAGCAGTGCGCCCAGCAGCGGGCCGCAGGCCATGCCGAGGCCCAGGGCCGACTCGTACAGCAGGATCGCCGCGGCGCTGCCGCCCGCCGCCGCGCCGACGATGACCGCGAGGGCCGTCGACACGAACAGGGCGTTGCCCAGGCCCCAGCCGGCGCGGAAGCCGACGAGTTCGGCGACCGAGTTCGAGGTGCCGGCGAGGCCCGCGAAGACGACGACGAAGGCGAGGCCGAGCAACAGGGTCCGGCGGCCGCCGATCCGGCTGGAGACGAAGCCGGTGACCAGCATCGCCACGGCCGTGATCAGGAAGTACGAGGTGAAGAGCAGGGAGACCTGGCCGGCGGTGGCGTTCAGGCCCTTGGCGATGGAGGGCAGGATCGGGTCGACGAGTCCGATGCCCATGAAGGCCACGACGGACGCGCCGGCCGTCGCCCACACGGCCTTCGGCTGCCGCAGGATGCCGCCCGCTCCCGCGTCGAAGGGGTCGTCCATGCTTCCTCCACTCTCTCGAGCCTGTTAGTTGCTATATACACATACTAGGTTAGGGTGCCTAATTAATGCAAGTCGCATCTAGTTTTCCCTGGTGGCGGTTCCGGTGCAGGTTCCGTCCGGTCGGGTGATCGTCCTTGACGTGAGGGGGCCGGGGTAGGACCGTGGGGCCCTATGAGGGGCGAACCCAGTTGCCCGAAGTGTGGTGGCCGGGTCAGGGCTCCCGGACTCTTCGCCGATTCGTGGCAGTGCGATGAGCACGGCACCGTGCATCCGGTGCAGCCCGTGGTCCCGCCCAGCGTCGAGGCCCTCAGTGTCGTGGTGCACCGCACCAAGGTGCCCGTGTGGATGCCGTGGCCCCTGCCGGTCGGCTGGCTGTTCACCGGCGTGGCCTGCGCGGGCGACGACCGGCACGGCGGCCGCGCCACCGCGGTGGCCTGCTCGGGGCCGGGACCGCTCGGGGGCATAGGGGAGCTGATCCTGGTCGCCGAGGAACTCGGCGTCGGCCTCGGCGCGCGGTACGCGGGGGTCGCCGGCCCGGACCCGGGGCCGTACCTGAGCGTCGAGAAACCGCCCCAGGCCAAAGTCCTGGCGGGCGGCCGCCCGACCCCGCTCTGGCATGTCGCCACCACCCCGGACGACCGCGCGGTGTTCGCGGGCGAGGCCCGCGGACTGTGGCTGTGGGCCGTGGTCTGGCCCGAGCAGTCCGGCCTGCTGATGTACGACGAACTGGTGCTGACGGATCTGCGCGACGCCGGGGCGGAAGTGGAACTGGTCCCCTGCGGTGCGTTGTCGCCGCGCTTGCTTGAGCCGTAGGGGTCACCGGGCCGCATCTCTTCCGGCGTTGCTGTAGGGGGCGAGGATGGGGTTCGGCTGTGACAGGGCACCCTCGAAGGCCCGTTATCCTTGAGCGTCCCCCTCCGTCCCGGCATCCCTGGAGTCAGCGTCGTGCGTATCGATCTGCACACCCACTCCACGGCCTCCGACGGCACGGACACCCCCGCCGAGCTGGTGCGCGAGGCCGCCGCCGCGGGACTCGACGTCGTTGCGCTGACCGATCACGACACCACCCGTGGACACTCCGAGGCGCTGGCCGCGCTGCCCGCCGGGCTCACGCTGGTCACCGGCGCCGAAATGTCCTGCCGGATCGACGGCGTCTCGATGCATCTGCTCGCCTACCTCTTCGACCCCGAGGAGCCGGCGCTGATCGCCGAGCGGGAGCTGGTGCGGGACGACCGGGTGCCGCGGGCCCGGGCCATGGTCGCCAAGCTGCGGGACCTGGGCGTGCCGGTCACCTGGGAGCAGGTGGCGCGGATCGCCGGGAACGGCTCGGTCGGGCGGCCGCATGTCGCGACCGCGCTGGTCGAGCTGGGTGTGGTACCCAGCGTGAGCGACGCGTTCACCGCCGACTGGCTGGCCGACGGCGGTCGGGCGTACGTCCCGAAGCACGAGACGGACCCCTTCGAGGCGATCCGCCTGGTCAAGGCGGCGGGCGGCGTGACGGTGTTCGCGCACCCGGGTGCCAGTAAGCGCGGCCGTACCGTGCCGGAGCCGGCGATCGCCGAGATGGCCGCCGCCGGGCTCGACGGCATCGAGGTCGACCACATGGACCACGACCCGGACACCCGGGCGCGGCTGCGCGGACTCGCCGCCGACCTGGGACTGCTGATCACCGGTTCCAGCGACTACCACGGCAGCCGGAAGACCTGCGTCCTCGGGGAGTACACGACCGACCCCGAGGTCTACGGGGAGATCACACGCCGGGCGACCGGGGCGTTCCCGGTGCCGGGAACCGGCGGAGCCTGACGCCCGCCCACGTCACCCGCTCACCTCTTCTCCCGCAAGGCCCTCATCGCTCATGTTCGACGCTGCCGTCTTCGGCTCCCTCTTCCTGACCCTCTTCGTCATCATGGATCCCCCCGGGATCACCCCGATCTTCCTCGCCCTGACCGCCGGACGCCCCGGCAAGGTGCAGAGGCGGATGGCCTTCCAGGCCGTCTGTGTGGCGGGCGGCGTGATCACCGTCTTCGGGCTCCTGGGGCACCAGATCCTGAACTACCTGCACGTGTCCGTGCCCGCGCTGATGATCGCGGGCGGACTGCTGCTCCTGCTGATCGCGCTGGACCTGCTCACCGGCAAGACCGACGAACCGAAGCAGACCAAGGACGTCAACGTGGCGCTCGTGCCGCTGGGCATGCCGTTGCTGGCCGGTCCCGGTGCGATCGTCTCCGTCATCCTGGCCGTGCAGAAGGCGGACAGCGTGGCCACACAGGTGTCGGTGTGGTGCGCGATCCTCGCCATCCACGTCGTGCTGTGGCTGGTGATGCGCTACTCGCTGCTGATCATCCGGCTCATCAAGGACGGCGGTGTCGTCCTGGTGACCCGGCTCGCCGGGATGATGCTGTCGGCGATCGCCGTGCAGCAGATCATCAACGGGATCACCCAGGTGGTCCGGTCGGGCTGAGCCGCGCAAGCGCAGAGCCCCCGTACGGCGTCCGTGCCATACGGGGGCTCTGAAGCTTCAGCGGTGATCCGCGTCAGTTGTCGGTTACGCGGCCGTGTTCTCGGCCGGTCGGATCCACAGGCGCTGCCCGATGGCGGCGGCCTGCTGCACGATCCGGTTGACGGAGGCGGCGTCCACGACAGTGCTGTCCACGGGCGTACCGTCGACCTCGTCGAGTCGCATGATTTCGAAGCGCATGGCCTCTCCCTTCGTCTCGCTGTGTTCCGTACCAGTCAACGGTCTGCGTGTTACGAACATTCCCTACGCTAAAGAAATTTTTCGAACGGCTAACTACTGACCGGTAAATGATCGCCGAGATGTGTGAATGAGACTGACCGGGACCGGTTGTGTTCGCAGCGTGACCGCCGGGACAATGGAGGCGATGAACGACGACCTCGCGGCCTTCAGTGCCCGCATCGACCGCACCAACGAGCTGCTGCAGCGCATGCTCGCCGAGGTGGCGAAGACGCCCTCGACCCATGCGATCTTCGTCGACGCGGGATACCTGTACGCGGCCGCGGGCCGGCTGGTGGCGGGGACGGAGGACCGCCGTGCCTTCGACCTGGACGCCGAG
The DNA here is from genome assembly GCF_044768275.1 of Streptomyces sp. NPDC101152. Taxonomy (NCBI): domain Bacteria; kingdom Bacillati; phylum Actinomycetota; class Actinomycetes; order Kitasatosporales; family Streptomycetaceae; genus Streptomyces; species Streptomyces sp. NPDC101152. The sequence continues at coordinate 212,250 of NZ_JBIWPO010000001.1, forward strand.
GGCCTGATCGAGGCGCTCATCGACCGGGCGCGCACGATCTTCGCCGACAGCCGGCTGCTGCGGGTCTACTGGTACGACGGCGCGAGACGCCGCATCCACACCGCCGAGCAGCAGTCGATCGCCGAACTCCCGGACGTCAAGGTCCGCTTGGGCAACCTGAACGCCAACAACCAGCAGAAGGGCGTCGACTCCCTGATCAGAACCGATCTCGAGTCGCTCGCCCGGCACCGCGCCATCAGCGACGCGGCGCTGCTCGGCGGCGACGAGGACCTGGTGTCGGCGGTCGAGGCGGCGCAGGGGTACGGCGCCCGGGTCCACCTGTGGGGCATCGAGGCCCCCGAGGGCCGCAACCAGGCGGAGCCGCTGCTCTGGGAGGTCGACAGCCAGCGCACCTTCGATCTCGACTTCTTCAAGCCCTACGTCGCCCGCCGCACCGCCCCCGCCTACGAGGCCGGCGCCTCCCGGCCCACCCGCGAGGACGTCCGCTTCGTCGGCGCGCAGATCGCCGCCAAGTGGCTGGCGGCGCGGGGCCGGGAGTCCCTGGTCGAGCTGCTGCCCGGCCACCCTTATCTGCCGGGTTCGGTGGACCAGGACCTGCTGGTGGAGGCGGAGGGCCTGCTGCAGTACTCCCTGCGCGGCCAGGCCGATCTGCGCCGGGCCCTGCGGGACGGGTTCTGGGAGCACCTGCAGACCCAGTACTAAGCCCTTTCTAGCCTTTTCGGACGCGGTCCCAGAAGTCGGCGAAGGCGCGGGCCGTCTCCTGCGGGTCGTCGGTGTTGGGGGAGTGTTCGGCGTCCTGGACGACCGTGCGGTGGGCGCGCAGCCGCAGGGCCATGTCGTCGAGCAGGGGCACCGGCCAGGTGTCGTCACGGGACCCCGACAGGACGTGGAACGGCAGCGGTACGGCGGCCAGTTCCGCCACGCGGTCCGGCTCGACGCACAACTGGCGGCCTGTCGCGATGAGTTGGGCCGGCTTGTTGCCCATCCAGCGGCGCCGCAGGTCCTCCCGGTCCGCCAGCCCCTCGTCGATGTCCCCGGCGTCGCTCTCCTCGGGCGGCTCCATCGCCTGGATCGCCTCCCACACCTCGGCCATCGTCATCACGGCCAGCGCGTCCCGCAGCAGCTTGACGCGTTGCTGCTGCGCCACGGAGATCTGGGCGGGACCCGAGGCCATGAGGGTCAGCGAGAGGAAGGGCGAGGGGTCGAGCAGCACCGCCGCCCGGGCGATCTGGCCGCCGAGGGAATGGCCGACGAGATGCACGGGCGCGCCGACCGCCTCCGCCTGCGCGAGCACGTCCCTCGCCAACTCCTCCTGTGCGTACGCCGATTCGTCGTGCTCCGGCCCGTCGGACTCGTACTGACCGCGTCCGTCGAGCGCGACGACCCGGTAGCCGCGTGCCGTCAGCGGCTCGTGCAGCGGGTTGAAGTCCTCCTTGCTGCCGGTGAACCCGGGCAGCAGGAGAGCGGTCCCCTTCGCCGCCACGCCGCCGTCCGCGTCCACGGACGACTCCACCGCCGCGAACTCCCCGCGTGCGGTGCGCAGGCGGTAGGTGCGGGCTCCTGGTGGCGGGGCGAAGGTAGGGGGTCGGCTCATGGGGGCGAGGGTACCGGCTGAAGGTTTCGTTCCCGGGCGCCGGGACGCCTGTCGTTACGCCGACGGCCCGGTCCACCTCGTGGTGGACCGGGCCGTCGGGACGGTGCGTGCTCGCGCCGCGTCAGGCGTCCGTGGACTCTGCGGCGGCGGCCGCCTTCCGGGTCCGGCGGGCCGCCGGCTTCGTCTCCGCGCCCTCGGCGGCTGCCGTGGCCTTGCGCGTACGCCGAGCCGGCGTGACGTCCGGCTCGTCGGCGGCCTGCGCCGGAATGGCCACAGCGGCCTTCCGGGTACGGCGCGGTTTGGCCTCCGCGGCCTCGGCCGGAGCCTCGGCTGCGGTCGCCGTCTTGCGAGCGCGAGTGCGCGGCTTGGCCTCGGCGGCTTCGGCCGGTTCCTCGGCCGTCGCGGCGGCCGACTTGCGGGTGCGCCGGGTGGGCTTGGCCTCCGTGCCCTCGGCCGTGTCGGCTGCGGCTTCGGCGGTCGCGGCGGCCGTCTTGCGGGTGCGGCGCGGCTTGGGCTCCGTGGCTTCGGCGGCGGCGTCGACCGGAGCTTCGGTCGCGCTCGCCGTCTTACGGGTGCGGGTGCGCGGCTTGGCTTCCGTGCCCTCGGCCGTGTCGACGGCGGCTTCCGCGGTCGCGGCCGTCTTGCGGGTGCGCCGGGTGGGCTTGGCCTCCGTGGCCTCCGCGGTGTCGACAGCGGCCTCGGCGGCTGCCGCGGTCTTGCGCGTACGGCGCGGCTTGGCCTCGGCGGCCTCGGTGGCGGTGTCCGCGGCGGGCGCCGCCTTGCGGGTGCGGGTGCGCGGCTTGGCCTCCGTGGCCTCCGCCGTGTCAACCGCCGCCTCCGCCACGGCCGTCGCCTTACGGGTACGGCGTCGCGGGGCCGTCTCGGTCGGCTCCTGAGCCGCCTCCACGGTCCCCTCGGCGGCGTCGACGGCAGCCGCGGTACGGGTACGGCGTCGCGGAGCGGCGGGAGCCTCGGGCTCGGCGGTCGGCGCGTCCGGGACGACCGGCGTCACCGGTGCGACCGGGGTCTGCGCGGACGCCACGGCCTCCGGCGCCTCCACCGGTGCGGAAGCAGCCGTCGGTTCCGCGGACTTGCGGGTGCGGCGGCGGCGCGGCTTGGCCGGTTCGGGGGCGTCCAGGGCGGGGCCCTCGGCCGTCGTCACCGCGGTCTCGGCCGAGCTCGTCGCCGGCTGGTCGACCGGGGCGCCGACGCGGGTGCGGCGACGGCGGCGCGGGGTGCGCGTCGAGCTGTCCTCGGCCGGCACGGCCTCGGCGGCCTCCGGCGTCCCCGTCGCCGTATCGGCGAGCGGCTCCCCGGAGCGCGTACGACGCCGGCGACGCGGCGTGCGGGCCGGGCGCTCGCGGTCGGCGGTACGGGCGTCGGGCCGGCCGCCGCCCCGCTCGCCCCGGCCGCCGCGACCGCGGCCACCGGTCTCACCGAGGTCTTCCAGCACCTCGGCGTCGAGGCCCGCGCGGGTGCGCTCGGCGCGCGGCAGGACACCCTTGGTGCCCGCCGGGATGCTCAGCTCCTCGAAGAGGTGCGGGGAGGTGGAGTACGTCTCCGGCGGGTCGTTGAACCCGAGTTCCAGCGCCTTGTTGATGAGCTGCCAGCGCGGGATGTCGTCCCAGTCGACGAGGGTGATGGCGATGCCCTTCGCACCCGCGCGGCCGGTACGGCCGATGCGGTGCAGGTACGTCTTCTCGTCCTCGGGCGACTGGTAGTTGATGACGTGTGTCACGCCCTCGACGTCGATGCCGCGCGCGGCGACGTCGGTGCAGACGAGGACGTCCACCTTGCCGTTGCGGAAGGCGCGCAGCGCCTGCTCACGGGCGCCCTGGCCGAGGTCGCCGTGGACCGCGCCGGCGGCGAAGCCACGCTGCTTGAGCTGGTCGGCGAGGTCGGCCGCGGTGCGCTTGGTACGGCAGAAGACCATGGCCAGTCCCCGGCCGTCGGCCTGCAGTATCCGCGCGACCATCTCGGGCTTGTCCATGTTGTGCGCGCGGTAGACGAACTGCGCTGTGTTCGCGACCGTCGCGCCCTCGTCGTCCGGCGCGGTCGCGCGGATGTGCGTGGGCTGCGACATGTAGCGGCGGGCCAGCCCGATGACCGCGCCCGGCATGGTGGCCGAGAACAGCATCGTCTGGCGTCGTGCGGGCAGGAAGCCGATGATCTTCTCGACGTCGGGCAGGAAGCCCAGGTCGAGCATCTCGTCGGCCTCGTCGAGGACCAGGCACTTGACGTGCTTGAGGTTGAGCTTCTTCTGGCCCGCGAGGTCGAGCAGCCGGCCCGGGGTGCCGACGACCACGTCGACGCCCTTCTTCAGGGCCTCGACCTGGGGCTCGTAGGCCCGGCCGCCGTAGATCGCCGTCACCCGGACGTTGCGGACCTTGCCGGCGGTCAGCAGGTCGTTGGTGACCTGCGTGCACAGCTCACGCGTGGGGACGACGACGAGCGCCTGCGGGCTGTCGGTGAGGTCCTCGGGCTTCGCGCGGCCCGCCTCCACGTCCGCCGGGACGGTGACGCGCTCGAGGAGCGGGAGGCCGAAGCCCAGCGTCTTTCCGGTGCCGGTCTTGGCCTGGCCGATGACGTCCGTGCCGGAGAGGGCGACGGGGAGGGTCATCTCCTGGATGGGGAAGGGGGTGATGATGCCGACGGCCTCGAGGGCCTCGGCGGTCTCGGGAAGGATGCCGAGATCTCTGAACGTAGTAGTCAGGGTGCTGCCTCTTCTGTGTGCGCGGTGCGAGGCGAGCGCGGGGGGTCTTTGACGGACCGTGCCGGGGACGTCGGCTGCCTTACGGTCTTGCCGTAGGGCACGGGACCACTGCCGACGCTCTAGCGCTCGTACCGCTGAGGGGGTCCCCTCCGAGCGTCGTACGCGATGTGCCGTACGGCCTTGGAGGGCTGTCGGGTCGGAGCCGATCGGGCCACCGACCGGGCATCCTCATACGTGCGGCCCGTCGAGTACTCGGCAGGCGCATTACCACCATACCCCGGAATCACGCACACGCGATGGCCGATTTGGTCACGTAGCCGTCATCACACTGATCGACCAGGGACTTACGGAGCGCGGCGAGCGGACTATTGTGCGCTTCATGACGACGCCTGACAACGCCTCCGACGCATCCGCCGAGCAGACCTCCGTGGCCGCCCAGACCTGGGACCGGGCCAGTGTCGACCCCCAGTACCGGGCCGCGGTCGTCGACCTGCTCGGCGCGCTCGCCTACGGCGAACTCGCGGCGTTCGAGCGGCTCGCGGAGGACGCGAAGCTGGCGCCGACGCTGGCGGACAAGGCGGAGCTGGCGAAGATGGCGTCTGCCGAGTTCCACCACTTCGAGCGGCTGCGCGACCGGCTCACGGAGATCGGGGAGGAGCCGACGCTGGCGATGGACCCGTTCGTCGCCGCGCTGGACGGCTTCCACCGGCAGACGGCGCCGTCCGACTGGCTGGAGGGGCTGGTCAAGGCGTACGTCGGCGACTCGATCGCCAGTGACTTCTACCGTGAGGTCGCGGCCCGGCTCGACGCGGACACCCGCGAGCTGGTGCTGGCCGTGCTGGACGACACGGGGCACGCGGGGTTCGCCGTGGAGAAGGTGCGGGCCGCGATCGACGCGGAGCCCCGTGTGGGCGGGCGGCTCGCTCTGTGGGCCCGGCGGCTGATGGGCGAGGCCCTGTCCCAGTCCCAGCGGGTCGTGGCGGACCGGGACGCCCTGTCCACGATGCTCGTGGGTGGGGTGGCCGACGGGTTCGACCTCGCCGAGGTGGGCCGGATGTTCTCGCGGATCACCGAGGCCCACACGAAGCGGATGGCCGCGTTGGGGCTCGCCGCGTAACGCCCCTAGGAGCGTTGGCGGCGTCGTCTCCTCAGCCGTTCAAGTCGTTGTCGGAGGGTTTGTCGGAGGGTTCGGAGGGTTACGCCGGCGCCTGGCGCCGGCGGAGTCGCCCCGACGGACGCAGCAGCAGGGACAGCGAGGCGGTGGCGACGACGGCCGCGCCGATCAGGACGAGCAGGACGTTGCCCGGGTCGAAGGCGCTGTCGGTGACGAAGGCACCGAAAAGGGCTCCCGCGACGCCGGTCGCGAGGACCAGGGAACGGGCCGGCAGGCGGTGGCCGAGGCGGCGGTCCGCGGCCCAGGCCAGTACCAGACCGAGCAGAGCGGAGCCGAGCGCTTCGAACAACATCATGGGGGTCCCTCCCACACGGCCACACTGCCCATCACGGTCGTAGCCCGTCATACCCGTGACCTGCGGAATGCAATCCTCCTGTGTGCGCTCTGTGTGCTCCGTTCGTGGAGGCGGAGATTCCCGCGCAGAGCACCGGACAGAACGCGGAGGGGCCCGGCGACTGATCAGTCGCCGGGCCCCTCCGCCGTGCTCCGGGGTGTTGCCTACAGCGCGCCGAAGCCCACCTTGCGCGGGGCCGGCTCGCCGAGCTCGACGTAGGCGAGACGGTCGGCCGGGACGAGGACCTTGCGGCCGTGCTCGTCCACGAGGCTCAGCAGCTGCGACTTGCCCGCCAGGGCCTCGGACACCGCCCGCTCGACCTCCTCGGCACTCTGACCGCTCTCCAGAACGATCTCGCGGGGCGCGTGCTGCACGCCGATCTTGACCTCCACGGCTATGTCCCTCCGACGGTCAGTGAAGTGCGCGAACCTTAACGCGCCGTACCCAGCACACATTAGCCCGGTGAGGGGACGCGCACGCTCCGCCCGGGAACGCCAAGAGCGAACAGGGAGCGGGAACAAAACCCCCCGGGGGGAGGCGTGTGTCCTCAGTGCTGCTGCTCGACGCCGTGCAGCGGGAAGCCCGCGATACCGCGCCACGCCAGCGAGGTCAGCAGCTGTACCGCCTGGTCGCGCGGCACGCTGCGGTCGCTGTGCAGCCAGGAACGGGCCACGACCTGGGCGAGGCCGCCGAGGCCGGAGGCCAGCAGCATCGCCTCCGCGCGCGAGAGGCCGGTGTCCTCGGCGATCACGTCGCGGATCGCCTCGGCGCACTCGTTCGTGACCTTGTCGACGCGCTCGCGCACCGCGGGCTCGTTCGTCAGGTCCGACTCGAAGACCAGGCGGAAGGCGCCGCCGTCGTCCTCGACGTACGCGAAGTAGGCGTCCATGGTCGCCCGTACGCGCTGCTTGTTGTCGGTCGTCGACGCGAGGGCGCCGCGTACCGCCTGGATCAGCGACTCGCAGTGCTGGTCCAGAAGAGCCAGGTAGAGGTCGAGCTTGCCCGGGAAGTGCTGGTAGAGCACCGGCTTGCTGACGCCGGCCCGCTCGGCGATGTCGTCCATCGCGGCCGCGTGGTAGCCCTGCGCCACGAAGACCTCCTGGGCGGCGCCCAGCAGCTGGTTCCGTCGGGCACGGCGCGGCAGGCGCGTGCCCCGCGGGCGTGCCGCCTCTGTCTGCTCGATGGCTGTCACGCCGCCTCCCAATGTCGTCCACATGCGGTGTGCGCCGCGCGGCCATCGTACTTTTCGGTAACCGTGGTGTGCGCGGTGCGAGCGCAGAATTTCACGGACCGGACGGTGACGAAAGCCGCCCAGAAGGTTTCAAACCGGTCAGGATTGGGCATCGAAGTGCCCCGTTCCAGCTCAGCGGCACCCTGGCAGGCCCCGGTGTCCCCCGTCAGCGGTAGTCGTCCTCGTCGCCGGAGACGACTCGGCGCTGCTCGACCAGGTCGGCCTCGTTCGCCCTGGCCGGGTCGACGTCCTCCAGCGGGTCGTCGCGGTCCGGGGTGAGGGCGGCGTACTGCTCCACGGCGTCGTTCTCGGGCGCCTCGACGTCGATCTCCGGTGCCGCCTCGGTGTCCTCGTCCTCGAAGGTCTCGGGGTCGGTGGGGTCGATGGCCATGGTGGGCTCCCTTCCTACGTCTCCTAGTTCCCGCCCCTGTGTGTCCACGTGAATCTCGCTGGAAGAAGCAGGGGTTACACGCGGGTGCCCTCTTTATGAGCCTAGGAGACACCCGATGCGGACGCCATGGGATGCGTCCGCCGTCTGTGACGGCCGACACAGCGGTCCCTGCGTGATCGTCTCGTAACATTGCCGCATGTCTTCGACCGAGCTGCCGTCCGTACCGGCGTCCAATGTGCTCCCGAAGGTGGCGCCCGTCAGGGTCGCCGAGGGCGAGCGGCTCAGGTCGGTCGGGTTGCCCGGGATCACGTTGACCGTCCGGTCGAGGCCACCCGCGCGCGAGGGGCTGCCGCCCGCGTTGTACGTCCACGGGCTCGGCGGTTCCTCGCAGAACTGGTCGGCGCTGATGCAGGAGCTGGACGGCGTCGTCGACAGTGAGGCCGTCGACCTGCCGGGCTTCGGCGACTCCCCGCCGCCGGACGACGGCGACTACTCGGTCACCGGGCACGCACGCGCGGTGATCCGTTACCTCGACGCGGCCGGACGCGGGCCCGTGCATCTGCTCGGCAACTCGCTCGGCGGCGCGGTCTCCACGCGCGTGGCCGCGCTGCGGCCCGACCTCGTGCGCACCCTCACCCTCGTCTCGCCCGCCCTGCCGGAGATACGCGTCCAGCGCAGTGCCGTGCCCACGGCCCTGCTGGCGCTGCCCGGGGTGACCGCTCTGTTCACCCGGTTCAGCCGGGACTGGACGGCGGAGCAGCGGGTGCGCGGGGTCATGGCGCTCTGCTACGGCGATCCCGGGCGGGTGACGCCGGAAGGTTTCCGCAACGCCGTCGAGGAGATGGAGCGGCGGCTGCAGCTGACGTACTTCTGGGACGCGATGACGCGTTCCGCGCGCGGACTGGTGAACGCCTACACGCTGGGCGGCCAGCACAGCCTGTGGCGCCAGGCCGAGCGCGTCCTCGCCCCGACCCTCCTCGTCTACGGCGGACGCGACCAACTCGTCGCCTTCCGCATGGCCCGCAGGGCCGCCCGCTCCTTCCGCGACTCCCGCCTGCTGACCCTCCCGGACGCGGGGCACGTGGCGATGATGGAGTACCCGGACACGGTGGCCCGGGCGTTCGTGCAACTCCTCACGGAGGCGGGGGAGTCGCCCGCGCGCGTGGGTGAGGCCGCTGTCGACGGTGCGGGGGGCTGAGGGGCGACGTGGGACGCCACAGCCGTCGGGGGAAATCCGGCGCCGCAAGGAGTGACGCGGGGGGCAGAAGTGACACAGGGGGCGTAGGGGCAGGGCCGCGGCTTCCGGCTGACGGTACGCCGGCACATGGCTCTCCCGCCTGGGGGACGGTTCACGGCGTGCCGGAGGTTCGGGGCGGGCATCCTGAGCAGCGGGAAGCCGGGGGCGGATGGGGTGAGTTGACGGGGGTCGGCGGTCGTTCCGGGCGCGCCGGCTCCGCTGGGCCCGGTGTCGTCGTACCGCGGCAGCGGCGGGCGCCTCGCAGTGGGCCACGGCAGGAGTACCTGGACGCCTTCGGTGAGGAAGGCCTGTCCGAGGCCGACGTCGACGACGACCTGCCGCCCACGGGCGTGCCCGCCCAGACCAGGGGGACCAAGGGACGGACGTTCACCGGCATCGCGGCCGCCGCCGTCACCACCGTGCTCGCCGTGGTGGTCGCCGGACAGGTGACGCACGGACGCGAGAACACCGGTGTCGGCACGCAGGCCGTCACCGACCAGGCACGGGACGCGCGGGCTCCGTCCCCCTCGCCGAGCGTGACGACGTTGACGTACGCCCAGGCCATGGACACGAAGTTCCCGCTCGGCGCCGATGTCGAGGGCCCGGGGAGGTTCGACGCGGTCCCCGGCGTCGACAAGGCGCCCGGGAAGGGGCAGAAGTACACCTACCGGGTGGACGTCGAGCAGGGACTCGGGCTGGACGGCGGGCTGTTCGCCGACGCCGTGCACAAGACCCTCAACGACGACCGGAGCTGGGCCCACGACGGCGCCCTCACCTTCGAACGCGTCGACACCGGCAAACCGGACTTCGTGGTCACCCTCGCCAGCCCCGGGACCACGGCCGAGTGGTGCGCCAAGTCCGGTCTGGACACCACCGAGGACAACGTCTCCTGCGACTCCGCCAGCACCGACCGCGTCATGATCAACGCATACAGATGGGCGCAGGGATCAACGACCTATGGTGCGGACATCCATGCGTACCGCCAGATGTTGATCAACCATGAAGTCGGACACCGGCTCGGTCACGGCCACGTCCAGTGCACCAGGAACGGCCAGCTCGCCCCGGTCATGCAGCAGCAGACGAAGTTCCTCGACCACGACGGGATCCACTGCCTGCCCAACCCCTGGCCGTATCCCGGGAGTTGACAGCAGCCCCCTCGGTCACATTGACATGCGCAGAAAGTTCCTCCATATTTCTGGGCATGTCGACCCCCCACGCCCTCCGTCGCGCTGCCATCGAGCTGGCGCTCATCGGAGTGACCGCGCTCTGCGTGGCCGACATCCACTGTCGCTGACGCCCGCCCCCAGGCGTTCGCGTCGCGTTCCCTTCCTTTCGCCGTGACCTGACCCGTCGGTCACGGATTTCCACGACCTGACGCCCGGGCAGACGTCTGTTCACTTACGTCTCATCCCTTGTCAATCTGTCTCACCATTCGAGCCACCGTGACTCACCACGACTCGCCGGGGCTCGTACCCCCACTCCGAGAGGTCGTCCATCCGATGCGTCAACCGTCCCTCACAGCGCGCCGCGTGGCCGCGGCATCCGTGGGCCTGGTCCTGGCAGCGGGCGCCGCCGCCTGCGGGCCGAAGGACAACGATGCCAAAGGCTCCGCAGGCGACTCGACGCCGCACAAGGGCGGCACCCTGACGGTGCTCAACTCCAGCCCGCAGGAGAACTTCGACCCCGCCCGCCTGTACACCTCCGGCGGCGGAAACGTCCCTTCCCTGGTCTTCCGTACGCTCACCACGCGCAACCGCGCGAACGGCGCGGCCGGCGCCAAGGTGGTCCCCGACCTCGCCACGGACACCGGGCGCCCCAACAAGGACGCGACCGTGTGGACGTACACCCTGAAGCCGGGGCTCAAGTACGAGGACGGCACGCCGATCACCTCCGCCGACATCAAGTACGGCATCGAGCGTTCCTTCGCCCCCGAACTCTCCGGCGGCGCGCCCTACTTGCGGGACTGGCTGGTCGGAGCCGCGAACTACCAGGGGCCGTACAAGGACAAGAAGGGCCTGTCGGCGATCGAGACGCCGGACGACCGGACCATCGTCTTCCACCTGAACAAGCCCGAGGGCGAGTTCCCCTACCTGGCCACGCAGACGCAGTTCACGCCCGTCCCGAAGAGCAAGGACACGGGCACGAAGTACGCCGAGCACCCGGTCTCGTCCGGCCCGTACAAGGTCGTCGAGAACGACAACAACGGTGAGCACATCGTTCTGGAGCGCAACACCTACTGGTCGACGGCGACGGACTCCGAGCGCAAGGCCTACCCGGACAAGGTCGACGTGAAGTCGGGGCTCGACTCGTCCGTGATCAACCAGCGGCTGTCGGCGTCCCAGGGGGCGGACGCGGCGGCCGTCACCACGGACACCAACCTCGGCCCGGCCGAGCTCGCCAAGGTGTCGGGCGACAAGGAACTCGCCTCCCGCGTCGGCACCGGCCACTTCGGCTACACGAACTACATAGCGTTCAACCCGACCGTCAAGCCGTTCGACAACGCCAAGGTGCGGCAGGCGATCTCGTATGCCATCGACCGCTCGTCCGTGATCAACGCGGCCGGCGGCAGCGCCCTCGCCGAGCCCGCCACCACCTACCTGCCGAACCAGAAGTCCTTCGGCTACACGCCGTACGACCTCTTCCCGGCGGGCGCGACGGGCGACCCCGCGAAGGCCAAGGAGCTGCTGAAGGCGGCCGGTTACCCGACCGGGCTCACCGTCACCCTGACGCACTCCAACGCCAAGAACTTCGAGACCAGCCCGGAGATCGCGACCGCGATCCAGGACGCGCTGAAGAAGGCCGGCATCACGGCCAAGCTGCGCGGCCTGGAGGACAACGACTACTCCGACACGATCCACAGCGTGAAGACCGAGCCCGGGTTCTTCCTCGCCCACTGGGGTGCCGACTGGCCCTCCGGCGGCCCCTTCCTCGCCCCGATCTTCGACGGCCGGCAGATCGTCAGGGACGGCGCGAACTTCAACACGGGCCTGCTCGACGACAAGTCGGTCAATGCCGAGATCGACGCGATCAACAAGTTGACCGACCTTGCCGCCGCCGCCAAGAGGTGGGGCGCGCTGGACCAGAAGATCGGCCGGCAGGCGCTGACCGTGCCGCTGTTCCACCCCGTCTACAAGCGACTGGTCGGCAAGGACATCAAGAACGTGGTGATCAGCGACTGGACGGGTGTGCTGGACATCTCGCAGGTCGCGGTGAAGTAGCGCCGTGAGTGAAGCACTCGTCGTCGTCGAGACCCCCGAGGCGTCCGCTTCGGGGGTTCCGGCGGCCCGTCAGTTCTGGCGGCGGTTGCGCACGCAGCGCGCCGCCCTCGTCGCGGCGGCCGTCGTCGCGCTGCTGGTCCTCGTCGCCGTCGCCGCGCCCCTGCTCACGGCGCTCGAGGGCCAGGACCCCACCACCTACCACCCCTCTCTCATCGACTCCGCGCGCGGAGGCGTCCCGACCGGCCCGCTCGGGGGCGTCACCGGCGACCACTGGCTGGGCGTCGAACCGCAGACCGGGCGTGATCTGTTCGCGCGGCTCGTGTACGGGGCGCGGGTGTCGCTGGGGGTCGCGCTGGCCGCGACCGTCATCCAGGTCACCGTGGGCGTGGTGATGGGCATCGCGTCCGCGCTCGGCCGTGGATGGGTTGATCAACTGTTGAGCCGGATCGCGGACACCTTCGTCGCCATGCCGTTGATGATCATGTCGTTGGCGCTCCTCGCGATCGTCCCGGCGAGCTTTCCTCGACCTGTGCTGGTCACGCTGGTCATCGGGTTCATCGCGTGGGGCAACATCGCGAAGATCGTGCGGGCCCAGACGCTCACCCTGAAGGGACTCGACTACGTCGCCGCCGCCCGGCTCAGCGGCTGGGGCGCCTGGCACATCGCCCGCCGGGAACTGCTCCCCGGGCTCGCCGCGCCGGTCATCACGTACGCCGCGATCCTCATGCCGGTCAACATCAGCGTCGAGGCGGCCCTGTCGTTCCTCGGCGTCGGCGTGAAGCCGCCCACCCCGTCCTGGGGGCAGATGCTCACCGCCGCGGACGTCTGGTACCAGGCGGCCCCGCAGTACCTGCTCCTGCCGGCGGGCGCGCTGTTCGTCACCGTGCTCGCCCTGACCGTCCTCGGCGACGGTGTGCGCACCGCCCTCGACCCGCGCGCCGCCTCACGGCTGAGCGTCGGCACGGGCCGCAAGCGGGAGGCGAAGGCCGGCACGTCCGAAGCCGAGCCCGGCAAGTCCGATGCCGGGCCTGCGAAGGAGGAAACCGTATGAACGGCTTCGGAGGCTTCCTGCTGCGGCGCTCCGTCGGCGCCGCGGTGACCCTGCTGGCCATCTCGGTGATCGTCTACGTGGTCTTCTACGCCACCCCCGGCAACGTCGCCCAGATCACCTGCGGTCCGCGCTGCTCGCCGGAACAGGTCCACCAGGTCACCCGGCAGCTCAAGCTCGACGACCCGCTGTACCTGCGCTACTGGCACTTCCTGCAGGGCATCGTCGTCGGCCAGGACTACTCGACGGGCACCTCCGTGCAGCACTGCTCGGCGCCCTGCCTCGGCCTGTCGTACCAGAGCGACCAGCAGGTCATGCAGATCATCCTGACCAAGCTCCCCGTCAGCCTCTCGCTGGTGCTCGGCGCGATGGTCCTGTGGCTGGTCCTCGGCGTCGGTACCGGTGTGCTCTCCGCCTGGCGGCGCGGCCGGTTCACCGAGCGCCTCCTGACCGCCCTCACCCTGGCGGGCTGGGCCACCCCGGTCTTCGTGATCGGCCTGGTGCTGATGATCGTCGTCTGCGGCGAGCTGCAGCTGCTGCCCTTCCCGCAGTACGTGAACCTCACCGACGACCCCGAACAGTGGGCCTGGAACCTGCTGTTGCCCTGGCTCTCGCTCGCCCTCATCGAGGCCGCCGCGTTCGCCCGGCTCACCAGGTCGTCGATGCTGGAGACGCTGGCCGAGGACCACATCCGCACCTTCCGGGCCTGCGGCGTGGCCGAGCGGACGATCGTGGGACGGCACGCGCTGCGGGGTGCGCTGGCCCCCGTCATCGCCCTCAACGCCAACAACGTCGGCTCGGCGATCGGCGGGGCCGTCCTCACCGAGACCCTCTTCGGCCTCCCCGGCATCGGCCAGGAACTCGTCCACGCGGTCAACGTGGTCGACCTGCCGGTCGTCGTCGGGATGGTCCTGGTCATCGGGTTCTTCGTGGTCCTCGCCAACGCCGTCGCGGACGTGCTGTACGCGGTGGCCGACCGACGGGTGGTACTGACGTGAGTCTCGTCCAAGTCACTGATCTGACCGTCCGGTTCGGCGACCTGCGGGCCGTCGACGGCCTCTCCTTCACCCTGGAACAGGGGGCCGCCCTGGCCCTGGTCGGCGAGTCCGGCTCCGGCAAGTCCACCGTCGCCTCGGCCCTGCTCGGCCTGCACCGCGGCACCGGCGCGCGGGTCGGCGGCTCGGTCGAGGTGGCCGGCGTCGACGTGCGGCAGGCGTCCGACGACGAACTGCGGCGGCTGCGCGGGGCCAAGGCCGCGATGGTCTTCCAGGACCCGCTCTCCTCCCTCGACCCGTACTACGCGATCGGCGACCAGATCGCCGAGGTGTACCGCGTGCACACGCGCGTCTCCCGGCGAACGGCACGCGCGCGTGCGGTGCAGGTCCTCGACCGGGTGGGCATCCCGGACGCACGACGCCGCTCCCGCTCCCGTCCGCACGAGTTCAGCGGTGGCATGCGCCAGCGCGCGCTCATCGCGATGGCGCTGGCCTGCGAGCCGGAGCTGCTCATCGCCGACGAGCCGACCACCGCGCTCGACGTCACCGTCCAGGCCCAGATCCTCGACCTGCTGCACACGCTGCGCGAGGAGACCGGCATGGGACTTCTGCTCGTCACGCACGACGTGGGCGTCGCCGCCGAGAGCGTCGACGAGGTGCTCGTCATGCGCCACGGGCGCGTGGTCGAGCACGGCAGGGTGACGGACGTCCTGGGTGCGCCGCAGGACGCGTACACCCGTGAACTGCTGGCCGCGGTCCCGCGCGTGGACGCGCGCCGCGCGACGCCCGCGGTGGCGGAGGGAGACGTCCAGGAGCCCCGGAACACCGCCGAGGACGTCGTCCTGGAGGCGAACGGGCTGCGCCGCGAGTTCGGGCGCGGCGAGCGGGCCTTCGTCGCCGTGGACGACGTGTCGCTGACCGTCCGCCGGGGCGAGACCCTCGGTGTCGTCGGCGAGAGCGGCAGCGGCAAGACGACACTGGGACGCATGCTGGTCGGACTGCTGGAGCCGACGGCCGGTGAGGTCCTGGACGGCGGGCACGCGCGCGTGGGGGTGAATCCGGCCGTGCAGATGGTCTTCCAGGACCCGGCGTCCTCCCTCAACCCCCGCCGCAGCGTGGGCGAATCGATAGCCGACCCGCTCCGCGCGCGGGGCGAGCGGGACGAGCGGCGCATCAGGGGGCGGGTGACGGAACTGCTGGAGCGCGTGGGGCTCGAAGGCGCGCACTACGACCGCTACCCGCACGAGTTCAGCGGCGGCCAGCGCCAGCGCGTGGGCATCGCGCGGGCGCTCGCGGCCGACCCGCGGGTCATCGTCTGCGACGAGCCGGTCTCCGCGCTCGACGTCACCACCCAGGCCCAGGTCGTCGCCCTGCTCGGGGAACTCCAGCGCGAACTCGGGCTCGCCCTCGTGTTCGTGGCGCACGACCTCGCCGTCGTCCGCCAGGTCAGCGACCGGGTAGCGGTGATGCGCCGCGGCCGGATCGTGGAGACGGGACCGGCCGACGAGGTGTACGACAACCCCCGGGACCCCTACACCAGGCAACTCCTGGCCGCCGTGCCGGCCCTCGACCCCCAGGTCGCGGCCGACCGCAGAGCGGCCCGGCGAGAGCTGGCCGCCGCCTGACGCAACGTGACTGTTTGATCTCTTAGCGCGATCGAACGCGACTCGCACGGGAAAGTTACGACCGTTCACCCCTTTTGGTGGGGGGGCGGGCCCCCCCCCCCGGCCCCCCCCCCCCGGGCGCCCCAGGACATAACCCCGCGCGCCCGGGGGGGGCCCCGCGCGCCCCCCCCCCGGCGGACG